>NZ_BAAGAB020000045.1:0-24178 GCF_047159895.1 Lysobacter xanthus | reverse complement strand
GAGGCCCAGGTGATCGCCAAGACCTCCGGCGTCGCGCTCGGCGTCTTCGCCGAGGAGGGCCAGGTCGTGCGCGCCGGCCAGACGCTGGTGCGTCTCGACGCGTCCCGCGCTGCGCTGCAGGCCGCCCAGAGCGCGGCCCAGCTGCGGAAGCTGGAGGCCAACTACGCGCGCTCGAAGCAGCTGTCCGCGCAGAAGCTGATCAGCGCCAACGACATCGACCAGCTCAAGTTCGACGTCGAGAACGCGCGCGCCGCGAACCGCCTCGCCAACCTCGAACTTTCGTACTCCAGCGTCGTCGCGCCGATCTCCGGCGTCATCGCGCAGCGCTCGATCAAGACGGGCAATTTCGTGCAGATCAACACGCCGATCTTCCGCATCGTCGACACGTCGCGCCTGGAGGCCGTGCTCAACGTGCCCGAACGCGAGATGGCGACGCTCAAGCCCGGCCAGCCGGTGCAGCTGCAGGTCGATGCACTGCCGGGCCGCAACTTCAGCGGCCGTGTCGACCGCGTCGCGCCGGTCGTGGACTCGGGCAGCGGCACGTTCCGCGTCATCTGCGCCTTCGACGGTGGCGGCACGCTGCAGCCCGGCATGTTCGGTCGCGTCCGCATCGACTACGACCAGAAGACCGACGCGCTCGTCGTGCCGCGCACCGCGCTGCTCGAGGACGACAACGATCCGGCGGTCTTCGTCGTGCGCAACAAGAAGGCGGTGCGCGTTCCGGTGAAGCTCGGCTACAGCGAGAACGGCTTCTCCGAAGTCCGCCAGGGCCTCCGCGCCGGCGACCAGGTCGTGGTGGCCGGCAAGACCGCACTGCGCGAAGGCAGCGACGTGCAGGTGCTCGGTGACAAGTCCGGCGGCGGCGGAAGCAGCGCCACGCCCCTCGCGGCGCGCTGAGCGGAGAACGTCCATGTCCGATACCCCGATCCACGGCGAGGCCAGGGCCGTTCGCGGCGGCGTCGTCGAGTTCGCGACGCGGCGACGCGTCACGATCGCGATGGTCACCATCACGTTCCTGCTGTTCGGCTTCATCGCGCTCGGCGAACTGAAGGTGAACCTGCTGCCGGATCTCAGCTACCCCACGCTCACGGTGCGCACCGAGTACACGGGCGCTGCGCCGGCCGAAGTGGAAACGCTGATCTCCGAACCGGTCGAGGAAGCCGTCGGCGTCGTCAAGAACCTGCGCAAGCTGCGTTCGGTCTCGCGCACCGGGCAGAGCGACGTGGTGCTCGAGTTCGCCTGGGGCACGAACATGGACCAGGCGGGCATCGAGGTCCGCGACAAGATGGAGTCGCTGCAGCTTCCGCAGGAGGCGAAGCCGCCCGTGCTGCTGCGCTTCAATCCGTCGACCGAGCCGGTGATGCGCATCGCGCTCGCGGCGAAGGACGCGACGGGCCAGGAGGCGATCCGTCGGCTCACCGAACTTCGCCGTTACGCCGACGAGGACCTGAAGAAGAAGCTCGAACCGGTCGACGGCGTCGCCGCCGTGAAGGTCGGCGGTGGCCTGGAGGACGAGGTGCAGGTCGAGATCGACCAGCAGAAACTCGCGCAGCTCGGGCTGTCGATCGACACCGTGATCCAACGGCTGGGCCAGGAGAACGTGAACGTTTCCGGCGGGCGGCTGGAGGAAGGCTCCCAGCGCTACCTCGTGCGCACCGTCAACCAGTTCCAGAGCCTGCAGGAAATGCGCGACATGCTGGTCACCACCCGCACGTCGGGCGGTGGTGCGCAGCAGTCGGCCGCGGAGCAGATGGCACGCGTGGCTGCCGCCAGCGGCGACGCCAATTCGATGGCGGCCGCGGCCTCCCTCCAGGGCAGTTCCGGCACGTCGGCCGCCGCGAACGGCATGCCGGTGCGCCTGTCGGACATCGCCACCGTGCGACAGGGCTTCAAGGAACGCGAGGCGATCATCCGTCTCGGCGGCCGCGAGGCGGTCGAACTGGCGATCTACAAGGAAGGCGACGCGAATACCGTCTCCACCGCGGACGCGATCGAAGCCAAGCTCAAGACGATCCGCGAGCAATTGCCGAAGGACGTCGAACTCACCGTGATCGACGACCAGTCGCTGTTCGTGCGCCACGCGATCAGCGACGTGAAGCTCGATGCCGTGATCGGCGGCGCGCTCGCCGTGCTCATCATCTTCCTGTTCCTGCGCGACGGCTGGAGCACCTTCGTCATCGCGCTGTCGTTGCCGGTCTCGATCATCACCACGTTCTTCTTCATGGGCCGCCTCGGCCTGAGCCTCAACGTGATGTCGCTGGGCGGCCTCGCGCTGGCCACCGGCCTCGTCGTCGACGACTCGATTGTGGTGTTGGAATCCATCGCCAAGGCGCGCGAGCGCGGCCTCGGCATTCTGCAAGCCGCGATCACCGGCACCCGCGAAGTGAGCATGGCAGTGGTGGCCTCGACCCTGACGACGATCGCCGTGTTCCTGCCGCTGGTCTTCGTGCAGGGCATCGCCGGCCAGCTGTTCCGCGACCAGGCGTTGACGGTCGCGATCGCCATCGCGATCTCGCTCGTCGTGTCGATGACGCTGATCCCGATGCTCAGCGCACTGAAGGACCGGGCGCAGGACACGTATCCCGACGAGCCGGTCGCGGAAGTCGCGCCGGCCACCGGCTGGCGTCGCCCGTTCGTGGCCACCCGTCGTGGCCTCGCCACCGGCACCCGCTTCGTCTTCTTCTGGCTCGCACGGATCGTCGTTATGACGAGCCGCGGCCTGACGCGCGTGGTCGGCCCCGTGATGCGCAAGGCGAGCGACCTGGCGATGGCGCCGTACGGCCGTGCCGAGCGCGCGTACTTGCGCGTGCTGCCTGCCGCGCTCAACCGGCCGGTGTTCGTCGTCGCGTCCGCGGCGATCGCGTTCGCGCTCACGCTGGCCGCCGTGCCGCTGCTCGGCGCGGACCTGATCCCGCAGCTCGCGCAGGACCGCTTCGAGATGACGGTGAAGTTGCCGCCGGGCACGCCGCTCGCGCAGACCGACGAAGTCGTGCGCCGGCTGCAGCGCGAGCACAGCGACGACGCCGGCATCCGCACGATCTTCGGCGTAAGCGGCAGCGGCACGCGCCTCGATGCCAGTCCCACCGAGAGCGGCGAGAACATCGGCAAGCTCACCGTGGTGATGGCGAATGGCGGCAGCCGCGAGCTGGAGGCGGCGCAGACGCAGAAGCTGCGCGAATCGATGGCGGGCCAGAAGGACGCGCAGGTCGACTTCCGTCGCCCGCAGCTCTTCAGCTTCTCCACACCGCTCGAGGTCGAGCTGCGCGGGCAGGACCTCGAGAGCATCCGTGTGGCCGGCGAGCGGTTGGCGAAGCTGCTGCGGGCGAATCCCCACTACACCGACGTGAAGTCGACGGTGGAGCAGGGGTTCCCGGAGATCCAGATCCGCTTCGACCAGGATCGCGCCGGCGCGCTCGGCCTGACGACCCGTCAGATCGCGGACGCCGTGGTCAACAAGGTGCGAGGCGACGTGGCCACGCGCTACAGCTTCCGTGACCGCAAGATCGACGTGCTCGTGCGTGCCAACGAAAACGACCGGGCGACCGTCGAGAACATCCGTCGCCTGATCGTGAACCCCGGCAGCGGCCGCGCGCCCGTGACGCTCGATTCCGTGGCCGACGTGGTCGCGACGGTCGGTCCCAGCGAGATCCACCGCGCCGATCAGGTGCGCGTGGCGATCGTGTCCTCGAACCTGCACGACATCGACCTGGGCGGTGCGATCGCCGAGGTGCAGAAAATGGTCGCCGAGAACCCGCTGGGCCCCGACATCGGCATGCACATCGGCGGGCAGGGCGAAGAGCTCGCCGACTCCGTGCGCTCGCTGCTGTTCGCGTTCGGTCTCGCCGTGTTCCTGGTCTATCTCGTGATGGCCTCGCAGTTCGAGTCGCTGCTGCACCCGTTCGTGATCCTGTTCACCATCCCGCTCGCGCTGGTCGGTGCCGTCGGTGCGCTGCTGCTCACGCGTTCGCCGGTGTCCGTGGTGGTCTTCATCGGCCTGATCCTCCTGGTCGGCCTCGTGGTGAAGAACGCGATCATCCTGATCGACAAGGTCAACCAGCTCCGCGAGGCCGGCGTGCCCAAGCGCCAGGCACTGGTGGACGGCGCGCGCTCGCGCCTGCGGCCGATCGTCATGACCACGCTGTGCACGCTGTTCGGCTTCCTGCCGCTCGCGCTGGCCTTCGGCGAAGGCGCGGAAGTCCGCTCGCCGATGGCGATCACGGTGATGGGCGGGCTCCTCGTGTCGACGCTGCTCACGCTCGTCGTGATCCCGGTCGTCTACGACCTGCTCGACCGTCGCCCCGACGAGTACTACGTTCGACGCGCCAAGCGCGTCGCCGAGACCTCGCGCGAGCTCGACGAGATGGAGGCGGAACCGGCATGAGCATCGCGGAGCTGAGCATCCGGCGGCCGGTCACCGCCATCATGTTCTTCGTGACCCTGGTCGTGATCGGCCTGATCGCTTCGTTCCGGCTTCCGCTCGAGGCGTTTCCGTCCGTGTCCTTCCCGGTGGTCTTCGTGCAGCTGCCGTACGCGGGCTCGACGCCCGGCGAGGTGGAACGCACGGTGCTGCGGCCGACCGAAGAGGCACTCGCGACGCTGACCGGCGTGCAGAGCATGCAGGGCACCGCGCGCGCCGACGGCGCCACGGTGGTGGTGATGTTCAAGGACTGGGAGCGGGACGTCGCGATCGCCGCCTCGGAAGCGCGCGAGCGCATCGACGCGATCCGCGACCAGCTGCCGGACGAGATCCAGCGGGTCTTCGTCGGTAACTTCAGCACCAGCGACCAGCCCGTGCTCGCCATCCGCCTCGCGAGCGCGACGATCAACCTGTCGGGCTCCTACGAGCTGATCGATCGCGAGCTCAAGCGTCGCCTGGAGCGCATCCCGGGCGTCGCCCGCGTCGAGGTCTCCGGCGCCGCGCCCAACGAGGTCGAGATCGCGATCATTCCCGATCGCCTGACCGCGCACGGGATCAATCTCAACGACCTGGCGCGCCGCCTGCAGTCGGTGAACTTCTCCATCTCGGCCGGCCAGATCACCGACGGCGGGCGGCGGCTGCGCGTGCAGCCGGTGGGTGAGCTGCAGAGCCTCGAGCAGCTGCGCACGCTCGTCATCAACGACCGCGGGCTGCAGCTCGGCGACATTGCCGACGTCCGCCTGAAGCCGGCGCGCCTCGACATGGGCCGCCGCCTCGAAGGCCGCCCCGCCGTGGGCCTGGACGTCTTCAAGGACCGCAACGCCAACTTGGTCGACGTGTCACGCCAGACGCTCGCCGAGCTGGAGCGGATCCGTGAAGAACCCGCGATGCGCGGCATCCAGGCGAAGGTGATCAACAACCAGGGCGAGAGCGTCACCAACTCGCTGACCGAGCTCGCCGAGGCCGGAGCGATCGGTCTCGTGCTGTCGATCGCGGTGCTGTTCCTCTTCCTGCGCCACTGGCCGTCGACCATGATGGTCACGCTGGCCATCCCGATCTGCTTCATCATGACGCTCGGCTTCATGTACTTCGCCGGCGTCACGCTCAACATCCTTTCCATGATGGGCCTGCTGCTCGCCGTCGGCATGCTGGTCGACAATGCGGTCGTGGTGGTGGAGAGCATCTACCAGGAACGCGAGCGCAACCCGGGCAATCCGCGCCTCGCCTCGATCCTGGGGACGCGCCACGTCGCCATCGCGTTGTCGGCCGGCACGCTGTGCCATTGCATCGTCTTCGTGCCGAACCTGTTCGGCGAACGCAACGTGCTGGCGATCTACCTGTCGCAGATCGCGATCACGATCTCGGTGTCGCTGCTCGCCTCGTGGCTCGTGGCGGTCAGCCTGATCCCGATGCTGTCCGCGCGGATGAAGACCCCGCCGGCCGTGGCGTCGAACCAGGGCTTCATCCACGCGCTGCAACAGCGCTACTCGAAGCTGCTGCGCTGGACGCTCGAGCACCGCGGCAAGAGCGTCTTGGCGATCCTGCTGATCGTCGCCGTCAGCGTCGTGCCGGTGAAGATGGTGAAGTACAACATGTTCGGCGGGGACGACGGCGACGAGACGAACATCGAGTACGAGCTCAACGGCAGCTACACGGTCGAGCAGCTGTCGGCCGAGGTGCAGCACGTCGAGGACTTCCTCAACGCCAACCGCAAGCGCTTCCACATCGCGCAGGTCTATTCCTACTTCAGCGAGCAGGGCGGCAGCGGCACGCGCATCACCTTCGAGCCCGAGTACAAGGGGCGCATCAAGCCGCTGGTCGACGACCTGAGCAAGGCGCTGCCGAAGCTGGCCCGGGCGAAGCTGGTCGTCGGCAGCGGCGACGACAGCGCGAACGGGGCGCCGAAGACGGTGCAGGTGCGGCTCGTGGGCGACTCGACCCTGACGCTCAACGACCTGGCCCGGGACATCCTGCCGGCACTGACCGCCCGCAAGGAACTGCGCGACGTCCGCATCGACGCCGGCGACCAGAACAGCGAGCTGCAGGTGCGCGTGGACCGCGAGCGCGCCGCCGCCTTCGGCTTCACGTCGCAGCAGGTCTCGTCATTCGTCGGGCTGGCGCTGCGCGGCGCGAAGCTCAAGGACTTCCGCCGCGGCGACGTGGAAGTGCCGGTGTGGATGCGCTTCAAGGGCGCGGAGAACTATGGCGCGCAGGACCTGTCGTCGTTCACCGTGCGCGCGCCGGACGGCCGCGAGGTGCCGCTGCTGGCGATGGTCGACGTTTCCTACAAGCCGACGGCGAGCCAGATCCAGCGCATCAGCCGGCAGACCACGCTCACCATCGAGGCCGCGCCCATGGGCAAGACCACGATGCCGGAAGCGCGCGAGGCGATCGAGGCGGCGATGAAGTCGGTCGCATTCCCGCCGGGCTACAGCTACACGTTCGATCGTCCGCAGTTCATGGACGAGAGCGCGATGATGAAGCAGATGACGTTCAACCTGCTGATCGCGCTGGTGATGATCTACGTGGTGATGGCCGCGGTGTTCGAGTCGCTGCTGTTCCCGTCGGCCATCATGTCGGGCGTGATCTTCTCGATCTTCGGCGTGTTCTGGCTGTTCTGGATCACCGGCACGGAGTTCAACATCATGGCCTTCATCGGCATCCTGGTGCTGATGGGCGTGGTGGTGAACAACGGCATCGTGATGATCGAGCACATCAACAACCTGCGCCGGCGCGGCCTGTCGAGGACGGACGCCCTGGTCGATGGCAGCCGCGAGCGCCTGCGGCCGATCCTGATGACGATGGGCACCGCAATCCTCGCGATGATCCCGATCGCGCTCAGCAAGGGCGGCAGCGGCAACGAGATCTCGTATTTCCCGATGGCGCGGGCGATCGCAGGCGGCCTCGCGTTCTCGACGCTGGTCAGCCTGCTGTTCCTGCCGACGATCTACGCGATCCTCGACGACCTGCGCAATGCGACGGGCCGGGTGGTGAGGAAGGCGAGGGCGACGGGTTCGCCGGGCGCTGCGGTCCCCGCGACGCATTGAGCGACACCCGGAGGAAAAAGGGGCCTGCGGGCCCCTTTTTTTCAGCCGGCGAGCTTGCCGACGATGCGCGCGATGGCGATCCACTCGCCTGCGACGGTGCCAAAGCAGGTGAGCGTGAACACGAGCAAGGTGCGCGACACGCGGTTGCGGTACCAGCCGCCCAGCGTGCGGACATCCTCCCGCAGCGCGATGAAGTCCGCGTAGGTCGGTTTGCGCAGGCGCGCCTCCGTCAGCGCCGCGAACGCGCCGGACGGCACGGTCGGGCGGAACGGCTTGAACGGGCCGACGAGCGCCGCGACCAGCACGCTCAGGGGATGCGCACGTGCTGCGATCGCGCCGATCGCGGTGAACAGCGCGGTGATCCACAGCCACTGCACGATGACGCCGGACGCCATCTTCAGCCCGCCGTGCTGGAAGCCCCAGACGACGCCGCCCACCAGCAGGGCCACGACGACGATCGCAACCCAAGGCACCTTCCGCTTCTTGGCCGTGGCCTCCAGCGAAGCGCGCATCTCGGCCGGGGCGACCTGCTGCGTTTCCAGCTCGCGCGCCAGCCCGGCGAGGTGCCCCGCGCCCACTACGGCGAGAACCTCACGCGGCGCAGGCGTGCCCGCGCCCGCTTCGCGAAGGCCGGCGGCCATGTAGCGGTCGCGCTCGGCGATCACGGTGTCGAACAGTTCCGGACTGTGGCTGGCGAACTCGGCGAAGCTCGACTGCAGCATGTCGCCTTCCTTGAGCTTCTCGATCTCGTGCTCCGGCACCTCGTCGCTGGCGACGAGCGACACCGCGAGTCCGCTGCCGAGCTTGACGCGCTGCCACCAGCCCAGACGCGCGGCGGCGCGCCGGAAGGTCAGGCCGACGTCACGGTCGATCAGCGAGACCGGTAATTCGCGTTCGCGCGCATCGAGCACGGCCTGCTTCAGCTCGGCACCCGGCTCGATGCCGAGTTGCTCCGCCAGGCGGCGCTGGTAGGCGGCGAGGGCGAGGTTGGCCGCGAACATCGCGGTGCGGCCGGTGCGGATCACCTCGACGAGGTCCAGCTTCGCCATCGCCTCGGGCTCGACCAGTGCCTGCATCCGCGCGGCGTCGAGCTCGACCGCCACGTGGTCGTAGCGGCCGGACGCGATCGCCGCGCGCACCGCGTCGACGCTCGCCTTCGACACATGCGCGGTGCCCAGCAACGTGTAGCGCACGCCGTCGCGTTCGACGATCGCATGGGGCTGGCCGTCGAGGGCGTCGGGGATGGGGGTCTGCGATTCCATGAGCCTGCCGGAAGAGATCGGCGCCCGATGGCGCCGGGACGGAGCCTAGGGGCTCAGTACGTGCGGAACAACGGTCGGTCGACCGGCGCAGTCGAATCGCCGTCGCCGAGCGCGCGCAGCATCTGCACGTTCTCGAGCCAACGCCCGTGCTTGCGGCCGAGCCCGGGGAAGCGCGCTGCGACCCGGAAGCCGTGGCGTTCGTGAAGTCGGATCGATGCCGCGTTCGCGCCGTCGCCGACCACCGCGATCATCTGTCGCCAGCCGCCGCGCGTGCATGCGTCGACGACCGCGCCGAGCAGGACATCGCCCACGCCCCGGCCGCGGAATCGTGCGTCGACGTAGACGCTGTCCTCGACGGTCCAGCGGTAGCCCTCGCGCGAGCGGTACGCGCTGCCGTAGGCGTAGCCCGCGACCTCGCCGTCGAACCGCGCGACGAGGTACGGGTACGCGCCCTCGACGATCGCGCGCCAGCGGTTCGCCATCTCCAGCCGGTCCGGTGGCTCGACCTCATAGGTCGCGGTGCCGTGCTCGACCTCGTGCGCATAGATGCGCTGGATCGCGTCGAGGTCGGACTCGACGGCGGGCACGATCGACGGCGCCACGTCAGTCGCGGTAGCGCTTGAGCAGGTCGCCGTAGGCATCGATACGCCGGTCGCGCAGGAACGGCCAGATGCGGCGCACATCCTCGCTGCGGCGCAGGTCGACCTCGGCCATCAGCACTTCGGGCCGATCGATCGAGGCTTCCGCGAGGAACTCGCCCTGCGGGCCGAGCACGTGGCTGGAGCCCCAGAAGTCGATGCCGGAGCGACCGATCGGTGACGGCTCGTGCCCGACCCGGTTGCACGAGAGCACCGGCAGGCCATTCGCAACGGCATGTCCGCGATGGCTCAGGATCCAGGCATTGCGCTGCCGGTCCTTCTCGTCCTGCGCGTCATCCGGATCCCAGCCGATGGCGGTCGGGTAGAGCAGCATGTCCGCGCCCGCCAGCGCCATCAGGCGCGCGCCTTCCGGATACCACTGGTCCCAGCAGACCATCACGCCGAGGCGGCCCACCGACGTGTCGACCGGATGGAAACCCATGTCGCCCGGGGTGAAGTAGAACTTCTCGTTGAAGCCCGGATCGTCGGGGATGTGCATCTTGCGGTACTTGCCCGCGAGCGAGCCGTCGGCATCGAGCACCACCGCGGTGTTGTGGTACAGCCCCGGCCCGCGGCGCTCGAACAGCGAGCCCACGATCACGACGCCGTGCTTCTTCGCGAGGGCGGACAGGCGCTCGGTCGTCGGGCCCGGAATGGGCTCCGCGGACTCGAACTCGTCGACGCACTGGTGCTGGCAGAAGTACGCGCCGTTGTGCAGTTCCTGCAGTAGCACGAGCTTCGCGCCGTTGCCGGCGGCCTCGCCGATGCGGCGCTCGACCGCGTCGAGGTTCGCCTCGCTGGTGCCCTGGTTCTTCTCCTGGACGAGCGCGACCGGCAGGATCTTCTTCTTCGACATCACACCACTCCTTCGGGCAGCTGCATGGTGATGCAGTGCAGGCTGCCGTTCTGCCAGATGAGCGGGCGGCAGGGGACCATCACGATTTCGCGGCCCGGGAACGCCTCCTGCAGCACCGCCTGCGCCCGCGCGTCCGCGTCGTCGCCGTACGCCGGCGCGAGCACCGCGCCGTTGACGATCAGGAAATTCGCGTAGCTCGCCGCGAGGCGACGGCCCTCGTCGACGATCGGCTGCGCCCACGGCAGCTCGAACAGGCGATACGGCTGTCCGTCGGCAGTGCGCAGGGCGGCGAGTTCGCCCGCCATCGCACGCAGGTGCGGATAGTGCGAGTCCGCGGGATCGTCGCAGCCCTGGAACACGATCGAATCGGGCGAGGCGAAGCGGGCGAGGGTATCGATGTGCGCGTCCGTGTCGTCGCCCTCGAGGTAGCCGTGGTCGAGCCATAGCACACGATCCTGCGCGAGCCAGTCCGAGAGCTTCGACGACAGGTCCTCGCGCGTCGAACGGGGATGGCGATGGTGGAGGCACTGCCACGTCGTGAGCAGAGTGCCCGCGCCGTCGGTGTCGATCGCGCCGCCTTCCAGCGCGAACGGGATCGACGTGCGCTCGGCGCGCGCGAACAGACCGCCCTGCTCGAGCGTCTCCACCAGCGCGTCGTCGCGACTCGCCTCGAACTTGCCGCCCCAGCCGGTGAAGCGGAAGTCGAGCAGCCGGAACCCGTCGCCGTTGCGCAGCGTGATCGGACCGGAGTCGCGGAGCCACGTGTCGTCGTACTCGGCGCGCACGAAACGGATGCGCGACAGGTCCACGCCGGCGTCGGCGAGGAGCCGGTGCGCGCGCAGCTCGAGCGTTTCGTCGGCGACGCAGACCACCGCGCGCTCGAAGCGCACGATCGCCGACAGAAGCGCGACGTAGGTGCCCTCGACCGCCTCGAGGCGGTCCGCCCAGTCGGTGTCGCAATGCGGCCAGGCGACGAGGACGGCGGACTGCGGCTCCCACTCGGCGGGGAGCCGTGCATCGGTACGGGTCATTCGGAGTCCTGTCAGCGGATTGCGGGCTTCGGGCCGACCTCGTTCGCGGCCGCCTTGTTGGCGACGGCATCGACCACGCGGCCGTGCTCGAAATAGACGGTGAAGGCGGGGTACACCCAGCGCTGGATCGCCGGCCACTGGCGCTTCTGGCCGCCCGCGGGCTGCAGGCGGTCGGACGGGGCGCCGAAGCGCTTCTCGACGTCGGCCACACGCATGCCGCGCGCGGGCATCGCGCCGCTTTCCTGCTTCACCCGGTCGATCAGGAGGGTCTCGGCGTGCGCTGCACCTGCGGACGCCAGCACCAGGACGGTCGCGGCCAGGACGGTACGGATCATAAAGCACTCCTCGGGCGGCGCCCGGACGGGAAGAAGCGTCGATTGTATGCAGCGGCCGCAGTGTCGACCGGGGCCTGCCTGCGAACGGTGAATCCCGCAGGCTCCAGAACGCGAAAAGCCGCCTCGCGGCGGCTTCTCGGCGAACCGGCAGGTGCCGCGCGATCAGCGCTGGCGGGCCTTGAAACGCGGATTCGACTTGCAGATCACGAAGACCTTGCCGCGGCGGCGAACGACCTTGCAGTCGCGGTGACGGGCCTTCGCCGACTTCAGGGAGGACAGGACCTTCATGAGAGAAACCTCGGCAAAAAGAAGAGAGCGGGCGAACGAAGCCGCGCATTATAGCGGCCTAACATTTTGATAATCAACGGGTCGTCGGTTCGGGCGCCGCGTCGCCGCCGCGCTGGCCTGTCGAGGGGCAGGGCATGCCCATTTTCACGCGGACCGGCGAGAATGCGCGGATGGATTCGACTGTCCCCGTTCTCACCATCGACGGCCCCTCGGGCTCCGGCAAGGGCACGATCAGCCGGCTGGTCGCCCAGCGGCTCGGCTGGCACTACCTCGACTCCGGCGCCCTCTATCGGGCGATCGGCGTGTCGGCGGGCTGGGCCGACCTCGACCTGAGCGACCCCGGGGCGCTGGTCCGCTGCTGCTTCGACAGCCACATCGAGTTCATCGAGGTGCCGGGCGAGGAGCTGCGGATCCTGGTGAACGGCCGGGACGCGACGGACGAGATCCGGACGGAGACGGCGGGGGCGGCCGCCTCGGCGATCGCCGCCATCCCGGAGGTGCGTACCGCCCTGAAGGAACGCCAGCGCGTGTTCCGCCAACCCCCGGGGCTGGTGGCCGACGGGCGCGACATGGGCACCGTCATCTTCCCGGACGCCGCGACCAAGGTCTTCCTTACCGCCAGCGCCGAGGAACGGGCCGAGCGGCGGTATAAGCAGTTGAAAGACAAGGGGGTTTCGGTTAACTTGGGCGATCTGCTGCGGGAGATTCTCGCCCGCGACGCCCGCGATGCCTCACGCGCGGTGGCGCCGCTGCGGCCGGCCATCGAGGCCGTCTGCATCGACACCACCGGCACCGGCATCGAGGCGGTGGTCGAACGCGTGCTGTCCCTGGTCGAGCGATAACGCACGAGCCGTTCGCGGCTCTCCCGCAATCGCCGCGGCCCGAGTCCGTAAACGTCCGGCCTGCAGTGCCGGCCCGTCGCATCCCGCGGCGGATCTCCAACAGCACGGTGCGAATTCCCGCACCCCTCAACAGGTGGGCCGAGCGACGATGCCAGCGGGCACGTGCACGGCCTGTGTGTCCAACAGAGCAATTTTCCAATGACCGAATCATTTGCCGAACTGTTCGAAGCCAGCCAGACCAATCTGGCGAAGCTGAAGCCGGGCTCCATCGTCACCGGTATCGTCGTGGAAGTCCGCGGCGACGTCGTGGTGATCAATGCGGGCCTGAAGTCCGAAGGCATCGTGCCGATCGAACAGTTCCGGAACGACGCCGGCGAGATCGACGTGGGCGTGGGCGACGAAGTCAAGGTCGCACTCGACTCCCTCGAGAACGGCTTCGGCGAGACCGTGCTCTCGCGCGAGAAGGCCAAGCGCGCGATGGTGTGGGACGAGCTCGAGCAGGCGCTCGAGAAGAACGAGACCATCACCGGTCGCATCAGCGGCAAGGTCAAGGGCGGTTTCACCGTCGACATCAAGGACGTCCGTGGCTTCCTGCCCGGTTCGCTGGTCGACGTGCGCCCCGTGCGCGATTCGAGCTACCTCGAGGGCAAGGAACTCGAGTTCAAGCTCATCAAGCTCGACCGCAAGCGCAACAACATCGTGGTGTCGCGCCGCGCCGTCGTCGAGAGCGAGCACTCGGAAGAGCGCGAGCAGCTGATGGAGAAGCTGGTCGAGGGCGCCGTGCTGAAGGGCGTCGTCAAGAACCTCACCGATTACGGCGCGTTCGTCGACCTCGGCGGCATCGATGGCCTGCTGCACATCACCGACATGGCGTGGAAGCGCGTGCGCCATCCGTCGGAAGTGGTGGAAGTCGGCCAGGAGCTCGACGTCCGCGTGCTCAAGTACGACCGCGAGCGCAACCGCGTTTCGCTCGGCCTGAAGCAGCTCGGCGAGGATCCGTGGGACAACATCGCCCGTCGTTACCCGGCCAACAGCCGCGTGTTCGGCAAGGTCTCCAACGTCACCGATTACGGCGCGTTCGTCGAGATCGAGCCGGGCGTCGAGGGCCTGGTGCACGTGTCCGAGATGGACTGGACCAACAAGAACGTCAACCCGTCGAAGATCGTGCAGGTCGGCGACGAGACGGAAGTGATGGTGCTGGACGTCGACGAGGACCGTCGCCGTATCTCGCTGGGCATGAAGCAGGTCACGTCGAACCCGTGGGAGACCTTCGCGGCCATCCACAAGAAGGGCGACAAGGTCGAAGGCCAGGTCAAGTCGATCACCGACTTCGGCATCTTCATCGGCCTGGACGGCGGCATCGACGGCCTCGTGCACCTCTCCGACATCTCGTGGAACACCACGGGTGAGGACGTGGTCCGCAACTACAAGAAGGGCGACACGGTGGAAGCCGTCGTCCTGGCGGTGGATCCGGAGCGCGAGCGCATCTCGCTCGGCATCAAGCAGATGGAGCAGGACCCGATGGGTTCCTACGTCGCCACCAACTCGCGCGGCTCGATCGTGCGCGGCACGGTGACGTCGGTGGACGCGAAGGGTGCGGTCATCGAGCTGTCGGACGGCGTCGAAGGCTACGTGCAGGCCCGCGACATCGCGAAGGAGCGCGTCGACGACGCCACCACGCGACTGAAGGTCGGCGACCAGGTCGAGGCGAAGGTGATCGGCAACGATCGCAAGTCGCGCCAGATGCAGCTGTCGATCAAGGCGAAGGACGAGGCGGAGACGCAGGAGGCCCTGGCCGACTACAACCGCCAGTCGTCCGAAGCCGCCAGCGGAAACATGAGCCTGGGCGCGCTGCTGCGCGAGCAGCTCGGCAAGAAGGGCGAGTAACCGCCTGCGGTAAACCCGGGACGGCCCGGCCCTGTCGGGCCGTCCCTTTTTTATGCGGGGACCGCGTTCGCGGTACCGCCCCAATTTCCAGACGCACGGTCCCGATCCCGCCGCATGACCAAGTCCGAGCTCATCGAGATCCTCGCCCAGCGACAGGCGCACCTCAAAGCCGAGGACGTCGAGCTCGCGGTGAAGTCGTTGCTCGACATGATGAGTGGCTCGCTCTCGGGCGGCGAACGCATCGAGATCCGCGGCTTCGGCAGCTTCAGCCTGCACTACCGCCCGCCGCGCGTCGGCCGCAACCCGAAGACGGGGGAGTCGGTGGCACTGCGCGGCAAGCATGTGCCGCATTTCAAGCCGGGCAAGGAACTGCGCGAACGCGTCAGCGGCGTGCAGCCGCTCGACGAGGACGCCTGAGCGTCAATCCGCTTGCGCCGGCCGGTCCGCGCAGGCCAATCTTCCGCCGATCCCCACGGAGCCCGTGATGGACTTCATCAGCGAATGGCTGTGGTTCTTCCTGCTGATTCCCCTCGCGTTGCTGTGTGGCTGGGTGATCGGACGCAGGGGCGGCAAGCTGCAGAGCGAGAGCCAGGTGAGCCGGCTTTCGACCACCTACTTCCGCGGCCTCAATTACCTGCTCAACGAGCAGCCGGACAAGGCGATCGAGCTGTTCCTGCACATCGCGGAGCTCGACAAGGAAACCTTCGAGACGCAGGTGGCGCTCGGCCACCTGTTCCGGCGTCGCGGTGAGGTCGATCGCGCGATCCGCCTGCACCAGTCGCTCGTGCAACGCACCGATCTCAGCGATGCGCAGCGCGTGCAGGCGCTGCTCGCGCTCGGCGAGGACTACATGAAGTCGGGCCTGCTCGACCGCGCCGAGACCGTCTTCAGCGAACTGGTCGCCCTCGACCTCGCACCACTCGCGCTGCGCCACCTGATCGGCATCTACCAGGCCGAGCGCGACTGGGCGAAGGCGATCGAGAACGCGCGGCGCTTCGAGGAAGCCACCGGCGAGCCGATGGGCAAGCTCGTCGCACACTTCGAGTGCGAACTCGCCGATCGCCACCGCGCGGCGGGCGACGTCGACGCGGCCCGCGCGGCCGTGTCGCGTGCATACGAGGCCGACGCCAATTCGGTCCGCGCGGGCATGCTGGAGGGCCGCATCGAGCTCGAGGCGGGCCACCCCGCCGCGGCGATCCGTTCGCTCGAGCGCGTGGCGCGGAGCGATCCCGACTACCTGCCCGAAGTGATGCCGCAGTTGCTGGAGTGCTATGCCGCGGTGGGCGACGTCCCCGGCGCGCGGAAGTTCCTGGCCGAGATGTGCGAGCACTACCGCGGCATCGCCCCGGTGCTGGCCCTGACCCGCATGATGGAGCGGGAGGACGGCGTGGCTTCGGCGCGCGCCTACCTCGCCAAGGAACTGAAGGACCGCCCGTCGGTCCGCGGCGAGGCCGCACTGATCGAGCTTTCCCTTGCCGAGGATGCCGATCCGACCGCCACGTTGGTCGACCTAAAGCACATCACCGACCAGTTGCTCGTGCGAAATCCCAGCTATCGCTGCACCCGCTGCGGCTTCGGCGCGCGGAGCCATCACTGGCAGTGCCCGAGCTGCAAGGAATGGGGCTCGGTGAAGCCGCTGCTGAATTACGCGGTCGTGTGAGTACGGCGATCCTGCTCCTGCTGGTCGCGGCGATCTCCGCGATCGGAACGGGTGTCGCGCGCGCGTACGCGCTGCGCCGACAGCTGGTGGACCAGCCGGGCGCGCGGCGCAGTCATGCCGAAGCGACGCCCCGAGGCGGCGGCGCCGGGCCGGTCGCGGCGCTGCTGCTCGCGTTGGCCTGGCCCGGCGCGCTCGGCCTGTCGACCGGGCCGTCTTTGCAGGTGGCGGCCGCCATGCTCGCCGTCGCGCTGATGGGCGGATGGGACGATCACCGGCCGTTGCCCGCCTCGTGGCGCCTGATCGTTCACGTGGCGGCAGGCGTCCTCGTGGCGGCGGCGTTCTTCGACGCGGGACGTCAGACGGTCGAATTCATCGCAGCAATGTCTGCGGTCGTCGTGCTGGTCAACGTCTGGAACTTCATGGACGGCATCAACGGCATTGCCGCGACCCAGGTCGCCCTGTTCGCCGGCGGGGCGACGTTGCTGCTGCCCGCAGCGCCGCTGTTCGTGGCTGCGTTGGCGGTCGCCTGCCTGGCGTTCCTGCCATGGAATTTTCCGCGGGCTCGCGTGTTTCTCGGAGATGTCGGCAGTGGGCCGCTGGGGTTGGCGGTCGCGGTCGCCTGGGTGGCGAGAGCGGACGGACAGCCGGGCGTCGCGGTCGCACTGGCGCTGCCTGCGTCGGGATTCCTCGTGGATGCGGGCATGACCCTGCTTCGCCGATTCTGGCGCCGTGAGCGGTGGTGGGAGCCGCACACGCAGCACCTGTACCAGGCGCTTGCCCGGCGCTTCGGGCACACCGCAGTCACGCTCGCCTATGCGGCATGGACCGCCGCGGCGCTCTGCGTGGGCTTGGCAATCCGGGGCCGACCGACCACCTTTATCGTGGTGTCCGTCGCCGTGTGGTATACCGCCGCCGCAGCTTTGTGGGTCGTGCTCCAGCAAACGCGCGCCACGCGCGCCCTCGGATAACCGGAAAAGGATCGATGGCCCGACTGCTGTCCCCCTGGCAGGCTCGAATCCCCCGGATCGCGGTGGCGACGCACGACCTCACCATGGTCTGGTTCGTCTGGTACGGGCTGCACTGGATGCGCTATGCGGTCGAGCCGAGCGCTCCGGCGCTGCCCGCTTGGTCGGCGGAGACGGCGGTGGTGCTCGCCGTGCAGGGTCTCGTGTTCTGGCAGGCCGGTCTGTACCGCGGCCTCTGGCGCTTCGCCAGCGTGCCCGACCTCTGGAACATCCTGAAGGCGGCCGTCATCGGTGCGCTCGGCGTCACGCTCGGCCTGTTCCTGTACAACCGCCTCGACAGCGTGCCGCGCGCGGTCCTCGTGCTGTATCCGATCGTGCTGGCCGCCCTGCTGGGTGCGCCGCGCCTGATCTACCGCGCCTGGAAGGACGCGCAGTCCGACGGTCGCAGGACGTCCTCGACACGCGTGCTGATCCTGGGTGCCGGGCAGGCCGGCGAAGCCCTGGTGCGAGACCTGCGCCGTTTCGGTACCTACCAGCCGGTCGGCTTCCTCGACGATGCCCCGCGGCTGCGTGGCTCCAAGATGCACGGCGTACCCGTCCTCGGCCGGATCGAAGAGCTGCCCGACATCGCGCGCGAAACCGCGGCGCAGCTCGTGGTCATCGCTATCCCGTCCGCGGATGCGACGGCGTTGCAGGCCATCGTCGGCATCTGCGAACGCAGTGGCATTCCGTTCCGCATGGTCCCGCGCCTGCAGGACGTGCTGGAAGGCAAATCGCTTCCGGGCGAGCTGAAGGAAGTGGCGATCGAGGACCTCCTCGGCCGCAAGCCGGTGCTGCCGGACTGGAAGGCCATCCGGGGCTGGTTGGGCGGGCGATCGGTGCTGGTGACCGGCGCCGGCGGCTCGATCGGCGCCGAGCTCTGCCGCCAGTGCGCGCGGCACGGTGCACGCCGCGTCGCGCTCGTCGAGATCGACGAACTCGCGCTGATGACGACCGAAGCCGCGCTTCGCCGCGACTTCCCCGAGCTCGAAGTGATCCCCGTGCTCGGCGACTGCGGCGATCGCGCGGTGGCCGACCATGCGATCCGCCTGTCCCAGCCCGAGGCCGTCTTCCACGCCGCCGCCTACAAGCACGTGCCCGTGCTCGAGGCGCAGCTGCGCGAAGCCGTTCGCAACAACGTGCTCGCCACGCATACCGTGGCGCGCGCCTGCCGCGAATCCGGCGTCGGTACCTTCGTGCTGATTTCCACCGACAAGGCGGTCGACCCGGTCAATGTCCTCGGCGCGACCAAGCGTATGGCGGAGATGGTCTGCCAGGCGCTCGCCGACTGTCCGACTCGCTTCGTCACCGTGCGCTTCGGAAACGTCCTCGACTCCGCCGGCAGTGTCGTTCCGCTGTTCCGGGAGCAGATCCGTGCAGGCGGTCCGGTGACCGTGACGGATCCCGAAGTCACGCGGTTCTTCATGACGATCCCGGAGGCCTGCCAGCTCATCCTGCAGGCGTCCGCGATCGGAACGCACGAGGCGGTGTACACGCTCGACATGGGCGAAGCGGTGCCGATCCGACTCCTCGCCGAGCAGATGATCCGCCTCGCGGGCAAGCAGCCCGGACGCGACGTCGCCATCGTCTACACCGGCCTGCGCCCGGGCGAGAAGCTGCACGAAGTGCTCTTCCATGCGGACGAGCGGTATCGTCCGACGCAGCATCCGAAGATCCTGCAGGCGGAGCCCCGCAAGGTTGCCGCTGCGGCGGTGGGGGAGGCCATCGCGGACTTCACCGACGCGGTCGGGCGTTACGACCTCGACGTGCTGGCGCGGCTCCTGCGCGATGCCGTGCCCGAATTCGAGCCGATGGATGCGCGTACCGAGAGCGCGCCGAGCGCCACGATCGTCGCATTTCCTGCACGGCAATCCCGCAAAATCTAGGTAACTTCGGCTCAAGACCTCCCTTTCGATGACCCCGGAAAAACCGCGCCGCATCCGCAAGGCCGTGTTCCCCGTCGCGGGGCTCGGCACGCGATTCCTCCCCGCCACCAAGACGGTGCCGAAGGAGATGCTGCCGATCATCGACAAGCCGCTCATCCAGTACGCCGTCGACGAAGCCATCGAGGCCGGTTGCGACACGCTGATCTTCATCACGAACCGCTACAAGCATGCGGTCGCCGACTACTTCGACAAGGCCTACGAGCTGGAGCAGAAGCTCGAGCGCGCCGGCAAGTTCGAGCAGCTCGAGCTGGTTCGCCATGTCCTGCCCCAAGGGGTCAAGACGATCTTCGTGACGCAGGCCGAAGCACTCGGCCTGGGCCATGCGGTGCTGTGCGCCAAGGAAGTGGTGGGTAACGAGCCGTTCGCGGTGGTGCTGCCCGACGACCTGATCTGGAACCGCGGGCCTGGTGCGTTACGTCAGATGGCCGATGCGGCCGAGCAGACGGGCTGCAGCGTCATCGCCGTGCAGGACGTGCCGGCCGAGAAGACCGCGAGCTACGGCATCGTCGCCACGCAGGACTTCGCGAACCGACAGGGCCGGATCAGCCGCATCGTCGAGAAGCCCAAGCCCGAGGACGCGCCGAGCACGCTCGCCGTGGTCGGCCGCTACATCCTGCAGCCGCGCATCTTCGAACTGCTCGAAACCACGACGCCCGGCGCGGGCGGCGAGATCCAGCTCACCGATGCCATCGACCGGCTGCTGACGGAAGAGTGCGTCGACGCGTACCGCTTCCGCGGCACGCGATTCGACTGCGGCACCCACATCGGGCTCATCGAAGCGACCATCCGCTACGCGCTTGACCACGAGAAGCTCAGCGACGCGGCCGCCGACATGATGCGCAACGCGCTGGTCGAACTGGGCGTCGTCGAGCTGCCCTGAGGCTGGACAGCCGCGCGGCGTGGCGCCACGCTGGCGCAATGCCGCGCTTCCAAGGCGATTACTACACCGCGACCGCCGGCTCGCCCCCGGCGCCGATTCCCTTGTCCGGCGCGGTCGAATGCGACGTCTGTGTCGTCGGCGCCGGTTTCGCGGGCCTCAACACCGCGTTGGGGCTGGTCGAGCGCGGCCGATCGGACACCGTGCTGCTCGACGGGCACAGCGTCGGCTTCGGCGCCTCGGGCCGCAACGGCGGCTTCGTTTTCGGCGGCTACTCGCGCGGCGAGGAGCGCCTGCTCGCCGATCTCGGCCCCGAGGGCGCACGTGAGGTCTACGGCTGGACGCTCGACGCCGTGCGCCGCATCCGTGCACGCATCGACCATTACCGCATCGCCTGCGGCGTCGTCGACGGCGGCGTGCTGTGGGCCAACTGGTTCGACGACCCCACGCCGCTGAAGTCGCGGCAGGCGCTGCTCGCCGGACGTTTCGGCGCGCGCTGGGAGTGGGTCGACCGCGGTTCTATGCGGGAGCGCGTTGCGACCGAACGCTATGCCGACGGGCTGTTCGAGGCCGGCGCGTTCCACTTCCACCCGCTGGCCTATGCGCGCGGCCTGGCCGGCGTGCTGGCCGCGAGCGGCGTGCGCATCCATGAATCGAGCCCGGCGATCGCGCTCGATCGCAATGGTGCAGGTTGGCGCGTGCGGACGCCGCAGGGCGAGGTCCATTGCCGGACCGTCGTATTGTCGTGCGGCGGCTACCTCGCAGGCCTGCGCCGGCGGGTCGACCAGGCGGTGCTGCCGATCGCGACCTACGTCATGGTGACCGAGCCGCTCGGCGACCGCATGCGCGACGTCCTGCGGACGCCGGCGGCGGTGTACGACACCCGCTTCGCCTTCGACTACTACCGCCCGCTGCCGGACAGCCGCCTGCTGTGGGGTGGACGCATTTCGGTGCTCGATCGTTCGCCCCGGGAGGTCGAGGAGGCGCTCGTCGGCGACATGCTCCGCGTGTTCCCGCAGTTGCGCGGTGTGGCGATCGACTACGCCTGGTCCGGACTGATGAGCTACGCCCCGCACGAGATGCCGCACGTGCTCGAGGCGGAGCCGGGGCTGTGGGTGGCGCAGGCATTCGGTGGCCACGGCGTCGCACCCACGACCGCGGCCGGGGACCTGGTCGCCTCCGCCATCGCGGAGGGCGACACGCGCCACCGGCTGCTCGCGCGCTACGGCCTGCAGCCTGCGTTCAAGCCTTTCGGCTTCGTCGCCGCGCAGGCGAGTTACTGGTGGGCGCAGTCGCGGGACGGCTTGAAGGATCGGATGGAGCGCCGGCGCGCCGGGGCGCAATGAACGCGTGCACGGCCGGCAGCCGTGCGGCCGCAACGGAAACGGGGCCCGAAGGCCCCGTCACGTGATGCCGGATCGAAGCGTTTAGAGCGCTTCCAGGATCCCGGCGGCGCCCATGCCCGTGCCGATGCACATGGTCACCATGCCGTACTTCTGCCGGCGACGGCGCATGCCGTGGACGATCGTGGCGGTACGCACGGCGCCCGTTGCGCCGAGCGGATGGCCGAGCGCGATCGCGCCGCCCAGCGGGTTGATCTTCGACGGATCGAGTTCCGAGTCCTTGATCACCGCCAGCGCCTGCGCGGCAAAGGCTTCATTGAGCTCGATCCAGTCGAGCTGGTCGCGCGTCAGGCCCGCCTGCTTGAGCGCCTTCGGGATCGCGGCGTTCGGGCCGATGCCCATGATGTGCGGCGGCACGCCGGCGACGGAGAAGCTCACGAAGCGGGCCAGCGGCGTCAGGCCGTAGTCCTTGATCGCCTGTTCCGACGCGATCAGCACGGCGGCGGCGCCGTCGCTCATCTGCGACGCATTGCCGGCCGTCACGGAGCCCCCGAACTGGCCGTTCTTGAAGACGGGACGGAGCTTCGCAAGACCCTCCATCGACGTGTCGGCGCGCGGGCCCTCGTCGGTGTCGATCAACCGCTTGCGCAGCTGGATCGCATTGCCGGCGAGGTCGGGCACGTGCGAGACGACTTCGTACGGGCTGATCTCGTCGCGGAACTCCCCGGCCTGGATCGCCGCGAGCGCCTTGCGATGCGAGGCGACCGCGAACTCGTCCTGCTGCTCGCGGGAAATGCCCCACTGCTTCGCGACGTTCTCGGCGGTGATGCCCATGCCATACGCGATGGCGATCTGGTCCTCGTCCTTGGAGAAGACGCGCGGGTTCAGCGCGATCTTGTGGCCCATCATGGGCACCATCGACATCGACTCGGTGCCGCCGGCGAGGATCAGGTCGGCGTTGCCGAGTCGCACCTGGTCCGCGGCAAGCGCCACGGCCTGCAGGCCGGACGAGCAGAAGCGGTTGATCGTCTGCGCGGCGACGCCATGAGGCAGGCCGGCCAGCAGCACGCCGATGCGCGCGACGTTCATGCCTTGCTCGGCCTCGGGCATCGCACAGCCGATGATGGCGTCGTCGATGCGCTCGAGATCGATGCCCGGCGCCTGCGCGACGACGCGACGCAGCACGTGCGCCAGCATGTCGTCGGGGCGGGTATTGCGGAAGACGCCGCGCGGCGCCTTGCCCACCGGCGTGCGGGTGGCGGCGACGATGTAGGCGTCCTGGACTTGCTTGCTCATGTTCGTTTCTCTCGTGAGGTCCAAAGGGCGATTCGAAGGAGTGCCTTCGAACCTCAGTTGCGGAGCGGCTTGCCGGTCTTGAGCATGTGCGCGATGCGTTCCTGCGTCTTCGGCATCTGCGCGAGCTCGACGAAGTGCTGGCGTTCGAGCTTGAGCAGCCATTCCTCGTCGACCACGGAGCCGCGATCGACCATGCCGCCGCACATCACGGTGGCGATGCGCGTGGCGATCTCGTAGTCGTGCGGCGAGATGAACATGCCTTCGAGCATGTTGATCAGCATCATCTGCAGGGTCGCGACGCCCACGTCGCCGGCGACGGTGACGTTGCGCGCCGGCAGCGGCGGGCGGTACCCGCCCTGGGCCAGCGCGCGCGCGTTCGCCTTGGCGACGTGCAGCAGCTCGTGGCTGTTGAACGTCACGACGTCCGACTCGCGGGCGAGTTTCAACGACTTCGCCTCGAACGCGGAGGTCGAGACCTTGGCCATCGCCACGCTCTCGAACGCCGTCTTGAGATGCGGGAATACGTCGCCACCCGGGCCCGCGGCCTCCGAGGCCCGCACCGCGAACTCCTTGAGCCCGCCACCGGCCGGCAAGAGGCCCACGCCGGCCTCGACGAGACCGACGTAGCTCTCGAGCCCGAACACGGTGCGCGCCGCATGCATCTGGAACTCGCAGCCGCCACCCAGCGCCAGGCCGCGCACAGCCGCAACCACCGGCACCAGCGAATACTTGATGCGCTGGCTGGTGCGCTGGAAGTTCTCGACCATCGCCTCGAAGCCCGCGACGTTGCCGGCCTGCAGCAGGCCCAGCGCGCCGGCGAGATCGGCGCCGGCGGAGAAGGGCTCCTTCGGCTGCCAGATCACGAGGCCCGCGAAGTCGCGCTCGGCGATTGAGATCGCTTCCTGCAGCCCGTCGAGCACCTTGTCCGAAACCGTGTGCATCTTGGTCTTGAAGCTGACGACTGCGATGTCGTCCTCGTCCGCCCACAGGCGCACGCCGTCGTTCTCGAACAGCGTCTTGCCGGGCGCGAACTGCTCGCCGACCAGCGGGTCCGGGAAGCGCTGGCGCGCGTAGACCGGGTTCGACGAGCGTCCGACCGCCGCGTTCTGCGCAGGGCTGAAGCTGCCGCCGGCCTCGTGCACGCCATTGCGCGAATTCACCCACGCCGGTAGTGCGGCATTCGCCATCGTCTTGCCCGCCGCGACGTCCTCGGCGATCCACTGCGCGACCTGCTGCCAGCCCGCGGCCTGCCACGTCTCGAACGGGCCCTGCGACCAGCCGTAGCCCCAGCGCATGGCGAAGTCGACGTCGCGCGCCGTGTCCGCGATGTCCTGCAGGTGGAAGGCGCTGTAGTGGAACGTGTCGCGAAACATTCGGCGCGCAAGCCGGTCTCGCAGGCGATGGTCGAGCTGATCTTCGACAACTCCGACCACACGATCACGGGCGAAT
>NZ_BAAGAB020000044.1:0-24993 GCF_047159895.1 Lysobacter xanthus | reverse complement strand
GTCCGCGCGGCCGCGGCCCGCTACGCGATGCTCGACGCCGCCACGCGCGATGCACTGCGTGCGGAGTTCGACGCGCTGGACCTCAGCACGCAGCACGGCTGGCGGCTCGGGCCGGTGCTCGGCGTCGACTATCCGCGCCTGCAGCCGCTGCTCGCGCAGGTGCCGCCCGACGAGGCCGATGCGCTGCTCGCCACGTTGCGGCGGATGACGCCGATCGATCGCGACCACCTCGCGGTACTCGTGCAGCGCACGCCACCGCAGGCGCGCGATGCGCTGCGTCGCGAGCTGGTGTCGACGTCGGATACGAACCGCAGCGCCTGGCTCGTGCTGCGGCTCGAGCGCTGACGTCAGTCCAGCGGGCGCATAACCCGTCGCGTCGCGCGCATGCGCTCGCCGAAGCGTGCGAGGCCGTCGGCACGCAGCCGCGGCGCGTGATCGCGCAGGTAGGTGTCGAGCGCGGCCGCATCGACGAGCCGGTACTGCATGCAGACGCGCAGCGTGTCGGGCATGGCGGGGTCCACCACCTCGAAGACGTCGGCACCGGTGAAGCCCGGCAGCGCGAGGATCTCCGCGACGTGCGGCCGCAGCCAGGCGAGGTAGTCCATACGGATCGCCGCGTCGACGTCGACGCTGACCTCGTAGACCACCATGCTCAGGCTCCGCTGCTGATGCCGGCGAAGACGATGTAGAGCATCGCGCCGGTGATGAGGAACTGGTACAGGAAGCCGACCGCGAAGAACTTGAGGACGGTGAGCGCCCAGTGCTGCGCGTAGACGCGCCGCTGCATCAGCAACAGGTAGATCGCCGCCCAGATCCACAACAGGGCGTTGATCAACGAGGTCAAGCCGTTCGACAGCGGCAGAAGCACGAACACGAATGTCGCGAACAGGGTGAGCAGCAGGTACGCGTGGCTGTACAGCGCGACGACGAGGTGCTCGAGCCAGCTGCGCCGGCTGAAGAGGTAGAAGACGCGCAGCAGCAGCGCGAACACCGGCACCATGACGAACAGTGCGGACGGGATCGCCGCCATCATCAGGTTGACCATCACCGACTTGCCGTCGTCGGCCTGCATGCGGTCGATGTTCGCCGCCGTGTTCGCGAGGCGGTGGTTGAGCCAGCGGTCGGCGAAGTCGGGCAGGCTGCCGAAGTCGGCCGGGTTGGCCTTTTCGGCCCACGGCTTCGACCTGTCCTTCAGGCGTGCGCTGTCGATCTTGCGGACCACCGTATCGATGACCTCCACGCCCGTCTTGCCGTCCCGCGTGCGGGGCTTGGATGGGGCGACGACTGCCGGCGCGGATCCCGTCGCCGCGGAGGCGGGCGGCGTGGTCGCCGCTGCGGCAACCGCCTTCGGCGCGGCCCGACGCAGCTGCGCGCGACGCGCCTCCGCTTCCGCCCGCAACGCCCGCTCGCCCGCGTCCATCGCGGCGCCCATCAGCGGCACCGTGCCGGCCTCCTTGCGCGCACGGGCGAGTTCGGCGAGGCCGCGGTCCAGCGTCGCCTGCACTTCGGCTTCGGTCTTCGCATCGCGAAAGGCGGACGAGCCTGACGGCGCCGGCCCGATCTGCACGTTCACCGATTCGGCCGGGCCCGTGTCCTCGGGAATCGTGAAGTGACCGACGAAGAAGGTCAGCAGCGTCAGCACCAGGAACAGCCGCAGCGGCGGGATGTACCGCACGCGCTGGCCCTTCAGGTAGTTGCAGGCGACGCGCCCGGGAACGAGCAGGTCGCGCAGGGTGCGGAAGACCCGGCCGTCGAGGTGCCAGAACGACTCGAACACCTCCTCGAGCGCGTGCGCCACGTTGCGCAGCGGGTTGTGCGCGCTCTGCCCGCAGGCATGGCAGTAGGCGCCGTGCAGCGCGGTGCCGCAGTTCTCGCAGGCGGTGATGTCGGTATCGGTGGCGGCGTGCATCGCGTCCCCTCGCGGCGTGCACGCATTGCAGCACGCCCGGCGCCGTTTGGGCAGCGTCGTGGTGGCGACGCCGGGCGCCCGCGCCTACGATGGCCCGCCGTGCCGGAGGCCGACGTGCCCGCGACCGCCCGCTTCCCCCGCGAGATCCGGCGCACCGCCACGCTCGCCGCGCCGCTCGTGGCCGGGCACGTCTCGACCGGCATGATCGGCTTCGTCGACAGCACCATCGCCGGACAGCACGGCACCTCGACCCTCGCTGCCGTCGCGGTCGGCACCGCGCTGTTCTGGCTGCCGATGATGGTGCCGATGGGCACGCTGATGTCGCTGCCGCCCTCGGTCTCGCAGCTCGACGGCGCAGGCCGCCGCCGCGAGATCGGCCCGTTGTTCCGACAGGCGTTGTGGGTCGCCGCCGCGCTCGGCCTCGCGATGTTCGCCTTCCTCACGTTCGCGCCGCTCGCGCTCGCGCCGTTCGGCATCGCGGCGGACATCGTGCCCGGTGCGACCGCCTTCCTGCACGGCATCCGCTGGGGCGTGCCGGCGCTCACCTGCTACCTCGCGATGCGTTATCTCGCCGAGGGCCTGCACTGGACGCTGCCGACCATGCTGCTCGGCGGCGGCGGTCTCGTCGTGCTGGTGCCGCTCGGCTACGCGCTCACCTTCGGCGCGTTCGGCCTGCCCGAGCTCGGCGCGGGCGGGCTCGGCCTCGCGTCGTCGCTGATGATGTGGCTGCAGGCGATCGCCTTCGCGCTGGTGCATGCCCGCGCACCGCGCATGCGCGACATCGCCCCCTTCGCGCACTTCGAGGCGCCGCGTGCCGCCGCGATCGGCGGGTTGCTCGCCACCGGGCTGCCGATCGGCGTGACCGTGCTGATGGAGGGCGGGCTGTTCATCGCCACCGCGCTGCTCGTCGCCCGGCTGGGGCCCGTGCCCGCGGCGGCGCACCAGATCGCGATCAATGTCGCGAGCCTCGCCTTCATGGTGCCGCTCGCGGTGGCGGAAGCCACGACCGTGCGCGTCGGCCATGCACTCGGCCGCGCCGACCCGGCCGGCGTGCGGCGTGCGGCGTTCGCCGGGCTGGTGATCGTGCTCGCGACGCAGCTGCTGTCGGGCATCGCGCTGCTGGCCGGCAACCATGCGGTGGTGCGGCTCTACACGCAGGATGCCGCCGTCGCCTCGCTGGCCGCCTCGCTGCTGCTTTACGCCGCGGCGTTCCAGTTCCCCGACGGCGTGCAGGTGCTGTCGGCGGGCGCCCTGCGGGGCCTGCGCGACACGCGGATGCCGATGCTGCTGGCCGCCTTCGCCTACTGGGGCGTGGGCATGCCGCTGGGGGCCACGCTCGGCCTCGGGCTCGGCGGCGTGCCGGCCTGGGGACCGAAGGGCATGTGGGCCGGGTTGATCGCCGGCCTCACCGTCGCGGCGGTGCTGCTGGGCGGCCGCTTCCTGCGGGCCAGCCGGCCGGCACGGATTCTGGCCGGGTACCCCTCCGGAACGGCCCGGTGACCTTCGGCGCATGACCGGGGCGATGTGCCCCGGTACCCTGTGCATGCATCTTTCCGAGACACCTCCCCGATGAATGCCCCCCGTCGCGGCCCGATCGCGAGCTTCTTCGTCGGCCTGTGGGACGTGATGAACTTCACGCGCCGGCTGATCCTCAACTTCGTCTTCTTCGGCCTCGTGCTGCTGCTCGCGCTGGGCTTCCTCGCCTCGCTCGCCGGCGGCAATGCGCATCCGCTGCTGCCGCGCACGACGCTGGTCGTCGCGCCGGAAGGCAACCTCGTCGAGCAGTACACGTCCGACCCCGTCAGCCGCACGCTCGAGCGTGTCGCCGGCGACCGCCGCTCGGAGCTCCAGCTGCGCGACGTGCTGCGTGCGCTCGAAGCCGCGCAGAAGGACAAGAACATCGAGCGCGTCTACCTGCGCGTCGACGGCCTGCAGGCCGGCGGCATGGCTTCGCTGCGCGAGGTGGCCGCGGCGATCGAGCGACTGCGCGCCAGCGGCAAGCCGGTGATCGCGTTCTCCGAGCAGATGGACCAGAAGCAGTACCTGCTCGCCGCACAGGCGAACGAGGTCTACCTCGACCCGATGGGCCAGGTGGTGCTGGAAGGCCTCGGCCGCTACCGCCAGTACTTCCGCGAGGGCCTGCAGGACAAGCTCGGCGTCGACGTGCACCTGTTCAAGGTCGGCACGTACAAGTCGGCGGCCGAGCCGTACATCCTCGACGCCGCGTCGCCGGCTTCGAAGGAAGCCGACCTGTTCTGGATGAACGACGTGTGGCAGCGCTACCTCGGCGACGTCGCACGCGCGCGCAAGCTCGACGTCGCGCAGCTCAACGCCATCGCCAACACGCTGCCGCAGCAGGTGGCCGCCGCGCAGGGCGACCTCGCGAAGATGGCACTGCAGCAGAAGCTCGTGGACGGCCTGAAGACGCGCCAGCAGGTCTGGGACCTGCTGCGCGAGAAGGGCGTGGCCGACGACGATGCCGACGGCGGCTTCCGCCGCATCGACCTCGACGACTACCTCGACCACCTCAACAAGGGCCTCGCCGGCGTCGTGCCGCAGAAGCACGTCGCGGTGGTGGTGGCCGAAGGCGAGATCGGCGGCGGCGAAGCGCCGGCCGGCCAGATCGGCGGCGAGTCCACCAGCGAACTGCTGCGCCGTGCGCACGACGACGAGAACGTCGCCGCGGTGGTGCTGCGCGTGAACTCGCCCGGTGGCGAGGTGTTCGCCTCCGAGCAGATCCGTCGCGAGGTCGAGCGCCTGAAGGCCGACGGCACGCCGGTGGTGGTCTCGATGGGCGACGTCGCCGCGTCGGGCGGCTACTGGATCAGCATGAACGCGGACCGCATCTACGCCGATCCGTCGACGATCACCGGTTCGATCGGCATCTTCGGGATGATCCCGACCGTCGACCGCGCGCTCGCGAAGATCGGCGTGCACACCGATGGCGTCGGCACCACGCCGTATGCCGGCGCGTACGACCTCACGCGTCCGCTCGATCCGGCGGTCGGCACGATGATCCAGTCGGTGATCGAAAAGGGCTACCGCGACTTCACCGGTCGCGTCGCCAAGGCACGCGGGCGCACCGTCGAGCAGATCGACGCGGTCGCGCAGGGTCGCGTCTGGAGCGGCGCGCAGGCGAAGGAGCGCGGCATCGTCGACGCGATGGGCGGCCTGCAGGACGCGCTCGACGACGCGGCGCAGCGCGCCAAGCTCGGCAAGCGCGGCGACTACGCGGTGCGCTACATCGAGAAGATGCCGACGCCGTTCGAGAAGTTCTTCACCGGCATGTCGCAGACCCGCGCGGGGCTGGGCCTGCTGCGCGGCAGCGATTCGGCGCGGGCGCTGCTCGCGAAGGTGGCCCCGCAGGCCGCGCGCGACCTGCGCTTCCTGGAGGCCTCGGCCAACGACCGCCGTGGCACGCCGGTCAAGACCGTCGCCTATTGCTTCTGCGGACTCTGAGCCGCGTGCGCCGGGAGGCGGCTTCGGCCGTCTCCCGCTTTGACGCGGCCGTGACGACGGACTCACCACGCGCGGCCGCTATAGTCGGCGCCTGACCCGGGCTCCGAGATCCATGCCGTCCCCTTCCTCCGCGCCGGACCCGGCCGACCTCGCCCTGCATCGCCTCGACTTCCTGGCGCGCGCCGGCGAAGTGCTGGCCTCGTCGCTCGACTACCAGGCCACGCTCGCGCATGTCGCGCGGCTGTGCGTGCCCGAGCTCGGCGATCTCTGCGTCGTGGACGTCGTCGAGGACGGCGTGCTGCGGCGCCTCGCGACCGCGCACGTCCTGCCGGAGAAGCGTGCGCTTGTCGAGCAGATGGCGCAGCGCAACCCGTGCCCCGGTGATTCGCCCGCACCCGCGGGACGCGTGCTCGCGTCGGGTGAGACCGAACTGCTCGAGGTCGTCACGCCCGATGTCGTCGCCTCGCACACGAAGGACGAGGCGCATGCACGGCTGATCCTCGCGATCGGCATGCGCTCGCACATCGCCGTGCCGATGCGCGCGCACGGCGAGGTGATCGGCGTGCTGAGCGTGGGCATCACCGAGTCCGATCGTCGCTACGGTGCGCACGACCGCACGCTCGCCGAGGAACTCGCGCGGCGGGTGGCGCTCGCGGTCGAGAACGCGCGCCTGTACCGCGCCGCGCAGGGCGAGATCGAGCGTCGCGAGGCGGCCGAAGCGCAACTGCAGCTGTCGGAGCAACGCTTCCGCGCGATCATGGAGCAGTCGCCGCTGTCGACGCAGCGCCTGGCCCCGGACGGCCGCACGCTTGGCGTCAACGCCGCATGGGAACGCCTCTGGGGCCTCACGGCCGACGTGCTCGGCGACTACAGCGTGCTCGAGGATGCGCAGCTCGAGGCGAAGGGCGTCCTGCCGGTGCTGCGTCGCGCCTTCGCCGGCGAGGCGGTGCACCTGCCGCTGATCGCCTATGACCCGCGGGAGACCACCCCGCAGGTCCCGCAACAGAGCGACCCCGTACGCTGGGTGACGGCGCAGGCGTATCCCGTGCGCGACGACGCCGGCGAGATCCGCGAAGTGGTGCTGGTGCATGACGACGTCACCGAGGTGCGCCGCGCGGAAGCGCGCATGCGCGAGAGCGAGGAGCGCCTCAACCGCGTGCTCGCCGCGGGCGGGGTGATCACCTGGGAATGGGACCTGCTGACCAACCGCATCCAGTGCTCGTCGAACGCGCGCGAGTTCTTCGGCCTCGAAGTGGGGCAGGCGGACCAGTTCCTCGCGACGATCCTGCCCGCCGACCTGCCGCACGTGAATACGATCGCCTCGCAGGCGCTGGCCACCGGCGGCTTCGACGACCTCGAATACCGCATGCTGCCGCGCGACGGCCGCGAACGCTGGGTGCAGGCCCGCGGTCGCGTCGACTACGTCGACGGGCAGGCCGTGCGCATGCTCGGCATCACCGTGGACGTGACCCAGCGGCGTCGCGCGGAAGCGGCCACCGCACTGCTCGCCGACGCCGGCGCGGTGCTCGGCGCGTCGCTCGATTACGCCACCACGCTCGACAACCTCGCGCGCGTGGTGGTGCCACGACTCGCCGACTGGTTCGCGATCGACCTCGTGGCGGGCGACGGCGAGCTCCAACGCGTCGCCGTCTACCACCCGGACGCCCGCCGGGTCGCGACGGCCCGCGAGATCTTCCGTCGCTATCCCCCGCGTCGCGGCGCGGGCGGCGGCGCCTGGCAGGTGATCGACAGCGGCCAGCCCGAGTGGCTCGCGGACATCACGCCCGAGGTGATCCGGCAGGGAACGCAGGATCCGGAGCACGCGCGCCTGTTGCTGGAACTCGAGCTGCGCTCATACATCATGGTGCCGCTGATGGCGCGCGGCGGCGTCATCGGCGTGCTCACGCTCGTGCAGGCCGAGAGCGGTCGTCGCTACGACGCGGCCGACGTCGCGCTCGCGCAGGACCTCGCGCGGCGCGCGGCGACCGCGGTCGACAATGCGCGGCTCGTCCACCAGCTGCAGGACGAGCACCGGCGCAAGGACGAATTCCTCGCGACGCTCGCCCACGAGCTGCGCAATCCGCTCGCGCCGCTGCGCACGGGCCTGGCGCTGCTGCAGGCCACCGACGATCCGTCGATCGGTTCGCGTACGCGGGCCATCATGGAGCGCCAGCTCGCGCACATGGTGCGGCTGATCGACGACCTGCTCGATCTCTCGCGCGTCACCCGCGGCACGGTCGACCTGCAGCGTCGCGTGGTCGAGGTCGGCACGGTGGTGGCGGGCGCGGTCGAGGCCAGCCGTCCGCTCCTCGAGGCCGCGGGCGTCTCGCTGGACGTGCACGTCGCCGATCCGCGCGCGCACCTGGACGCCGACGAGACGCGCGTCGCGCAGGTGCTCACCAACCTGCTCAACAACGCGGCGAAGTTCACCCCGCGCGGCGGTCGCGTGCGGCTCGAGGGCGAGCGCGCGGCGCACGGACGCCTGCGGCTCGTCGTTGCCGACACGGGCATCGGCCTGGAGGCCGGGCAGCTCGAACGCATCTTCGAGATGTTCGTGCGCACCGGCGGCGTGGAGGCGCAGGGCCTCGGCATCGGGCTGACGCTCGCGCGCCGGCTGGTGGAACTGCACGGCGGGCGGGTCTGGGCGGAAAGCGATGGTCCCGGGCGCGGCAGCCGCTTCGTGGTGGAGCTGCCGGTCGCGGCGTCGGGCGAGGTACCGGCTCCGGAGTCGACGCCGGACGTCGCCGCCGTCGCGCCGCGCCGGCGCGTGCTGGTGGTCGACGACAACGAGGACGCCGCGCAGACGCTCGCCGCGCTGATCGGGCTCGACGGCCACGATGTCCGCACGGCCGCGAGCGGCGACGCCGCGCTGGCGCTGCTCGACGCCTTCGTGCCCGAGATCGCCTTCCTCGACATCGGGCTGCCGGGCATGGACGGCTACGCGCTCGCCCGGCGCCTGCGCGCCGATTCCCGCACCGCGCCGGCGCGGCTCATCGCGCTCACCGGCTGGGGCCGTGCCGAGGACCGCGAGCGTGCGCGCCAGGCGGGCTTCGACGCACATATGACCAAGCCGGTCGACCCGGCCGCCGTGCAGGCCGCGCTCGCGCGCTGAGCTGTTCACGGGCTGAACGCGCGCCGTGCGGCTTCACGTCGCCGGGCCCGTGCGTGGCCGAGAGTCGAAACTCATCGAAAGGCGCGTTGAAGGCATGGATTCCCCGCCCCCCCGCACGATCCTCATCGTCGAAGACAATGCGGACATCCGCGACACCTTCCGGACGCTGTTCGAGCTGGAGGGTTTCGACGTGCGCGTCGCGGTGAACGGCCTCGACGCCCTCGCGCGCCTCGACGACCTGCCGACGCCGTGCCTGATCCTGCTCGACCTCTCGATGCCGGTGATGGACGGCTGGGACTTCCTCGACGCACTGAAGTCGCGCGACGGCGAGGAGATCCCGGTGACGGTGCTGAGCGCGAACGTCGATCCGACCGTCGCGCGCGAGCTCAAGTCGCGCTACGGCTGCCGCGTGCTGCGCAAGCCTGTGCAGGTCGACACGCTGCTCGGCATCGCGCGCACCTGCGCGGAGTCGCGGCGGAGCGCCTAACCCTCAGGGCGCGGGCGCGGCGTCGCTGGCGCCGTCGATCGCGGCGTCCTGCGCCTGCTTCGCCGCGGCGAGCGTGGCCTCCACGTCGCGCGCCTTCTGCAGGGGCGCATCGATCGCCTTGCGCATCTGGTCGTGGCGGGCGGCCTGCGGCTCGACCGGCTTGTCCTTGTCAGGCGCAGCGGGCTTGGAGCACGAGGCGAGCAGGAGCAGTCCGAGCACGGCGACGATGGGGGCGGGATGGGACATGGCGGTCTCCACGGTGGGGCGGCGGCGCCCGACGGCTATCCTACGCGCCACCCCGCCGGAGGCTGCATGGACGACCGACGCTGGAGACTCGATGGGCGCCTCGCGCTCGTGACCGGCGGCAGCGCCGGCATCGGCCGCGCCATCGCCCGCGAACTGCTGGGCTTCGGCGCCGACGTGATGCTCGCCGCCCGCGACGGTGATGCGCTCGACGCCGCGCGCGCCGACCTCGCCGACGAATTCCCCGAGCGCCTCGTGATGGCCTTCACCGCGGACGTCGGCGTCGACGAGCAGCGCCGCGAACTGCTCGACTGGGTGGAGGACCAGGCCGAGGGCCAGCTCGACATCCTCATCAACAATGCGGGCGGCAACCTCAGCAAGCCGGCGACGGACTATGCCGAGGACGAGTGGCGGCAGATCTTCGAGGTCAATCTGTTCTCGGCCTTCGAGCTGTCGCGCTATGCGCATCCGCTGCTGACGAAGCATCCGGACGCCTGCATCGTGAACGTGGGCAGCGTCTCCGGGCTGACCCATGTCCGCACCGGTGCGCCCTACGGCATGGCGAAGGCGGCGCTGCACCAGATGACGCGCAACCTCGCGGTCGAATGGGCCGAGGACGGCCTGCGCGTGAACGCGGTGGCGCCCTGGTACATCCGCACGCGCCGCACGTCGACCAAGCTCGCCGATCCGGACTACCTCGACGACGTCCTGCTGCGCACGCCGCTGGGGCGCGTCGGCGAGCCGGAGGAGGTCGCCGCGGCGGTCGCGTTCCTGTGCCTGCCCGCCGCGGCCTACGTCACCGGCGAATGCATCGCGGTGGACGGCGGGTTCCTGCGCTACGGGTTCTGAACGCCGGACATCGAAAAGCGCCCCGCAGGGCGCTTTTCACCGGTGCATCGAGCGGTTTATTCGTTGCCGCGACCGCCCTGGTCGCCGCCCTGGTTGCCGCCGCGACGGTTGCCACCGCCCGAGGCCTCGCCGCCCTTGCGGCCGATCGCGGCCATGTGCTCGCGGTCCTGGCTGACCGCGGCGCCGCCCTTGCGGGCGATCTCACGCTGCTCGCGCGGATCCATCGCCGCGAATCCGCGGTTGCTGCGTCCGCCGTTGTTGCCGTCGTTGTTGTTCGCCATGTCCAAGCTCCTTGTCTGCGACGTGGGGAGTCGCGTGGGGAATCGGGGTCTCTGAGGGGTCTCAAGGGAGTCGCGGGGTCGACGCCGCGGTGCTCCGACGCGTCGATCCGGCTTCGACTCTAGGCACACGGCCGTTAGCGGCCGGCTTGGACACGGTGAAAGCGCAGCTAACGGGGTTCAGCTGTTTCAGCGTGGGCGCACGCGCCGGGGCGCACGTCGCTGCGACGGAATGCACGCACACCTGTCGCGCTCACGCGCGGGGTGGTACATCGTGCGCATGCTGAAGATGCCCTACGACGAGGACGGCGACGCGCCGGCCTCCCCGTCCCCGACCGCGCCCGCGGCGATGCCCGTTCCCCTCCTGCAGCGACGCCTCGTGCGCGTCGCGCTCGCCGCGCTCGCGCTGGTGCTGCTCCTGTTCGCCTGGTTCGCCTGGCGGCTTCCGCTCGACCGCGCGCTGCAGCCCCTGCCGGATCCCACGCTCGTGCTGATGGACCGCAACGGCGTTGCGTTCGCGCGGCGCGGGGCGGTCAAGGAGCCCCCGGTCGACGTGAAGAACCTCCCGCCGCACGTGGCGGGCGCGGTGATCGCGATCGAGGACCGGCGCTTCTACCACCACTTCGGCGTCGACCCGCGCGGCGTGGCGCGCGCGCTGATGCGCAACTACCGCGCCGGCGGCGTGAAGCAGGGCGGCAGCACGATCACCCAGCAGCTCGCCAAGACCGCTTTCCTCGAGCCCGACCGCACGATCCGCCGCAAGATCCGCGAGGCGCTGATCGCGGTCTACCTCGAGACCCGCCTGAGCAAGGACGAGATCCTCTCGCGCTACCTGAGTTCGATCTATTTCGGCGACGGCGTCTACGGCCTGCGCGCGGCGGCGCACCACTACTTCGGCAAGGAGCCGGAAAAGCTCTCGGTGTCCGAGTCGGCGATGCTCGCGGGGCTGGTCAAGGCGCCGAGCGCGCTCTCGCCCACGCACGATCCCGACGCCGCGCGGGCGCGCATGCGCATCGTGCTCAAGGCGATGGCCGACGCCGGCGTCATCACGCCCGAGCAGGCGCGGCGCGCGAAAGCGCCCCGCATCCTGAAGTCGAGCGAGCGCCTGTCGGGCGGCACCTGGTTCGCCGACTGGGTCGCGCCGCAGGCCCGCGATGCCTTCGACGCCGACTACGGCGAGATCCGCGTGCAGACCACGCTCGATGCGCGCATGCAGAAACTGGCCCAGCGCGTGATCCGCCAGTGGCTCGCGCGCGAAGGCCGCCGCGTGAGTGCCTCGCAGGCCGCGCTGGTGGCGATGCGCCCGAACGGCGAGGTGCTCGCGCTGGTGGGCGGCCGCGACTACGAGAAGAGCCAGTTCGACCGCGCCACGCAGGCCAAGCGCCAGCCTGGCTCGGCGTTCAAGATCTTTCCCTACCTCGCCGCGCTGCGCGCCGGTGCCACGCCTGACACGCTGGTCGACGACAGCCCCATCAAGCTCGGCGACTGGAGCCCCACCAACTACGACGGTCGCTACCAGGGGCCGATCCCGCTGCGCGATGCGTTCGCGCGGTCGAGTAACGTCGCCGCGGTTCGCCTCGTGCAGCAGGTCGGACCCGATGCGGTGATCCGCGCGGCGCAGGACCTCGGCATCACCAGCCCGCTCGGCCGCGATCCGTCGATCGCGCTCGGCACCTACGAAGTGACCCTGCTCGAGCTCACCGCGGCCTATGCGGCGATCGCGCAGGGCGCCGCGCCGGTCACGCCGCACGGCCTGCCGACCGCCGCGGTCGCGCCGTCCACGCCGATGGATCCCAACCTGCGCGCGATGATGCTCGACCTGCTCTGGCAGGTCGTGGAGCGTGGCACCGGGCGCGCCGCGCGCCTCGACGTGCCCACCTTCGGCAAGACCGGCACCACGCAGGAGCATCGCGATGCGCTGTTCATCGGCATGGCCGGCGAACTCGTGGTCGGTGTCTGGGTCGGCAATGACGACGGCACGCCGATGAAGAAGGTGACGGGCGGCGCGCTGCCGGCGCGCATCTGGCGGGATTTCGCCTCGAGCGCGGTGCGCATCGCGCCGCCGTCGACCAACATGCTGCGCCGCTCGACGCCGCAGCCGGCGATGCCGGTGTCCGACGACGACACCATGGTCGGCGGCGAGGGCGAGGTGCTGCCGGCGCCGGTCGACCAGGTCGAGATCGTCGACGGCGCCGCGCCGCCGGACGAGCCGGTCGAGATCATCGAGGCCACGCCGACCGACGCGCCGCCGCCGGAGCCCGAGCCCGCCGAGCCGGCGCCGGCCGAGGAACCGCCGGCGGAGGACGCGGGCGACGACGGCAACGGCTGATCGCCGCTCAGCCGGGGCAGTCGGTCCCGGCGAGTGCCGCGTCGACGCGATCGCGTTCGGCGCGCGCGACGTCCACCCGATCGGGTGAGAACAGCAGCGCCTGTTCGGCCAGGCGACGACGCTCGCGCCAGGCCGTGCAGCGATCGGCCTCCGCCACCGGCTCGCAGCGATGGCGCACCGTCTCGCAGGCGACCGCGGGCGAGGCCGATCGCCCGTCGAGCCCGACGGTTTCGAGCGGGGCGCAGGCGGTGCCGTCGTCGGAATCGGCGAAGTAGCGCGCCGCGTCGTCGCCGAGGCAGGTGTAGAGGGGCGGCACCGGCCGCAGGGTGGGCGCAGGGTCCGCCGCGGACTCGACGACCGGCATCGGAGCGGCCGTGGGCAGCGCCGGCACGGGGCGCGGCAGGGGCGGCAGCGTCGCGGGCGCGGTCGGCGCGGCGATCACGCGCCGGACCTCCTGCATGCCCTTCGGACACCGCACGCCGTTCTGCAGCAGCACCGCGCCGTCGGCGGCCACGCAGCGATAGACCACCACCGGCGCGGCGCCGCCCGCGACCAGCGGGCTCGCCAGCAGGGCCAGCACCAGCAGGCGCCGGGTCATCGACAGCTCTCCGCCAGTTCGGCGTCGATCCGGCGCTGTTCGCGGCCGATGGCGTCGCGATCGCCCTGCAGCGCACTGAACCAGCGACGGTCGAGCGCCTCGCGCCGGTCATGCAGCAGGTCGCAGGTCTCCTCGGCCGGCAGGGGCGCGCAGACGTCGCGGACCCACATGCCCGCCGGGGCGAGCGCCACCGGCGGACCGACGACCACGGGCCCGCGCCAGCGCCGGCCGGCCTCGACGCGGATAAGGGTTCCGCCGCCGCGGTGCTCGACTACGCCGCCGTAGCCGCCCTCGACGGCCGGCCCGTAGACCACCGGCGGATACCCGAGCGTCCAGCCCGGCACCCAGCGCGGGTTTCCCTCGGGCGACGCGCTCGTGTAGCGCGCCCCGTCGGGCGTGGTGCAGTCGTAGACCGGCCGCGGCGCGGTGCGATAGACCACGCGGGTCGGCGGCAGCATCGCCGGCGAACGATCGCCCGACGGCGTCGCCCGCGCCCGCGCCGGCGCATCGGTGGGTCGCAGCATCGACCGCGTTTCCTGGCGCTCGCCGGCGCGGCACGGCGAGTCGCGCAGGGCGAGATGGCCGCGCGCGTCCGTGCAGCGGTAGATCGTCACCTGCGCGGGCGCCTTGGCCGCGGGCGCGGCGACGGTCGCGAGGCTGGCGGACAGGGCGAGCGGGAGCAGGAAGAACCGGCGCATCCGACCATCTTGCGCTGCCCGGCCGGGGCGGAAAAGCGCGCGACCGACGGCCGTTCGCGGCGGTTCAGTCGCGCAAGGCGGCACCGTTACGCGCGTCGCGGATCGGCGTGGGCTGCGCGAGGCCGCCGGTCTCGCCGTCGCAGACGCCGTCCACGAGCGCGAGCAGCGCGGGCGACAGGTCCCGGGCGAGGCGGGGCGCCGGCTCGCCCGCGAGGTTGGCGCTGGTCGAGACGAGCGGCCCCCCGAGGCGGCGGCACAGCGCCGCCACGACCGGGTGCGCGCTCACCCGCAGCGCGAGGCTGCCGCGTCCACCGGTGATCCACGCGGGCGCGGCGGCGCCGGCCGGCACGATCCACGTATGCGGCCCGGGCCAGCTCGCCCGCACGCGTTCGAGCGACGCCGCATCGAGCGCCGCCCAGTCGGCCACCGCGTCGAACTGCGCGGCTTCGGCCGCGACCAGGATCAGCCCCTTGTCGACGGGCCGGCGCTTGATGGCGAGCAGGCGGTGCACCGCCTCGCCGTCGAAGGGAATGCAGCCCAGCCCCCAGACGCCTTCGGTCGGGTAGGCGATGACGCCGCCGCGGATCAGCACCGCGACGGCGGTCGGAACGTTCAGCGCGCCCGTCACGGGAGCCATTCCGGGTGCGTCCGCAGTGCGATGACGGCGACCAGCAGGAGGACGTTCGCGGCCATCGTCGCGCGGAACGTGTCGACGAAGGCGTCCTTGCTGCGCTTGTGCTGGAAGTGTTGCTGCGCGAATGCGGCGCCGGGCCAACCGCCCAGCAGCGCCATCACATGCAGCGTCGTTTCCGGCGTGCGTCCACGGCTGTGCACGGCGGCCGACTTGTCGGCCATGTAGGCGAAATACGTGAGCGCGCTCGCGACGGCATAGAGCAGCGGCACCCAGGCCGGGACCAGGCCGGCGAACGCGACACCCGCCAGGGCGAGCGCGAACGCGACCGCGAACCGCGTGGCACGGAACGGCCCGGCGCGACGCGGGCGGGCATCGCGCGCGGGCGTCGATGTCGTCGGGGCGAACCGCACCGACGCGGCATTGCGACGACCTCGCGCATCCGTCGTGACGACATACGACAGCAGGTCGCCCTCGGCGGGTCGACGCGCACCCGATCCGAACGCGCGCACGTGCACGAACGCACGTTCACCGCCGCCATGGGGCGTCACGAAGCCGAAGCCGCGTGCATCGTTCCAGTCGTGGAGGCGGCCGACGAGGCGCATCGGCCGCGCCTTAGAACGGGGTGTCGTCGTCGGCCGTCACCGCGGCCTTCCGCGCCACCTTCTTCACCGCGACCTTCGCGACTTTCTTCGCCGCTGCCTTCTTCGCGGTCGACTTCTTCGCGGTCGACTTCTTGGCCACCTTCTTCGTGGCCTTCTTGGCGGGCGCTTCGGAGGCGACCTTCTTGACCGCCGCCTTCTTGGTCGCCTTCTTCGCGACCTTCTTCGCGAAGCGCGCGCGCATCGGCTTGCCGGTGGCCTCGAGCATCTGCTGCGCCTCGACCAGGCTCAGCGTCGCCGGATCGCGGTCCTTCGGGATGCGTCCGTTCAACTTGCCGTCGGACAGGTACGGACCGAAGCGCCCGTTGAGCACCTGCACGTCGTAGCCGTCCCACTGCTTGATGATGCGGTTGCGCGCGATCTCTTCCTTCTGGTCGATCAGCTCCACCGCGCGCTCGAAGGTGACCACGTACGGATCGTCCTCCTTCGCGAGCGAGGCATAGACGCTGCCGCGCTTGGCGAACGCACCGAAGCGCCCGATGCCCACGCTGACCTTCTCGCCATTGCTCTCGCCGAGATCGCGGGGCAGGCCGAACAATTCCAGCGCGTGCTCGAGCGAGATCGAGTAGATGCTCTGCCCGGGCTTGAGCGAGGCGAACTGCGGCTTCTCCTCGTCCTCGCTGGTGCCGATCTGCACCAGCGGGCCGAACTTGCCGATGCGCGCGCTCACCGGGCGCCCGGTCTTCGGATCGGTGCCGAGCACGCGCACGCTGCCCGCATCGGTGCGGTCGATGTTGTCCTTCTTGTCGTCGACCAGTTCCTTGAACGACTTCCAGAACCGCTCCATCAGCGGCACCCAGTCTTCCTCGCCGCGGCTCACCGCATCGAGCTCGTCCTCGAGCTTGGCGGTGAAGTCGTAGTCGACGTAGCGGGTGAAGTGCGCGGACAGGAACTTCGCCACCGCGCGGCCGACGTCGGTCGGGCGGAAACGGCGGTTGTCGAGCTCGACGTACTTGCGCGCCAGCAGCGTGCCGATGATCGACGCGTACGTCGACGGCCGGCCGATGCCGTATTCCTCGAGCGCCTTCACCAGCGAGGCTTCGGAGAAGCGCGGCGGCGGCTCGGTGAAGTGCTGGTCGGCGACGACGCGGTTGAGCGGCAGGCGATCGCCGGTCTTCATCGCGGGGAGCTTGCGGCCTTCCTCGTCGTCCTCGCTGCTCTTCGTGTCCTTGCCTTCCTCGTACACGGCCAGGAAGCCAGGGTCGACCACCGTCGTGCCCGAGACGCGGAACGAATGCTCGCTGCCTGCCGCGAGATCCACGCTCACCGTGTTGAGGATCGCCGGCACCATCTGCGAGGCGACCGCACGCTTCCAGATCAGCTCGTACAGGCGGCGCTCGTCGTCGGGCAGGAACTTGGCCACGGACGCCGGCGTGCGCAACGCGGAACTCGGGCGGATCGCCTCGTGCGCTTCCTGCGCGTTCTTCGACTTGGTCGTGTAGACGTTCGGCTTGTCCGGCACGGCGCGCGTGCCGAAGTCGCGCGCGATGACGTCGCGCAGCTCGACGATCGCATCCTGCGACAGGTTCACCGAGTCGGTACGCATGTAGGTGATCAGGCCGACGGTGCCTTCGGCGCCGATCGGCAGACCTTCGTACAGTTTCTGCGCGACCTGCATCGTGCGACGCGTGGTGAAGCCGAGCTTGCGCGCGGCCTCCTGCTGCAGCGTCGAAGTGATGAACGGCGGGGACGGGCGGCGCTTGCGCTCCTTGCTGGTGACGTCGGTCACCTGCAGCATGCCGCCGGCGTCGCGGGTGATGCGGTCGCGCGCCGAATGCGCGTCGGTCTCGTTGGTCAGCGTGAACTGCTCGACCTTCTTGCCGTCGAGCTTGGTCAGCTTGGCGTTGAACTGCTGCGAGGGATGCGTCACCTCGCCCTCGATCGTCCAGTACTCGCGCGCGATGAAGGCTTCGATCTCCTCCTCGCGCTCGACGATCATGCGCAGCGCCGGCGACTGCACGCGGCCGGCCGACAGCCCGCGCTGCACCTTGCGCCACAGCACCGGGGACAGGTTGAAGCCGACGAGATAGTCGAGCGCGCGGCGCGCCTGCTGCGCGTCCACCAGCGGCTCGGCGATCGCGCGCGGCCGCGTCATCGCTTCCTTGATCGCGCGCGGCGTGATCTCGGTGAACACGACGCGCTCGAGCGTGCGGTTCGCGAGCAGCCCGCGCTCCTTCAGGATCTCGGCGATGTGCCAGCTGATCGCCTCGCCCTCGCGGTCCGGGTCGGTCGCGAGGAAGAGGTGCTCGGCGCCCTTGGCGGCCTTGGCGATGGCATCGACGTGCTTCTCGTTCTTGTCGATGAGCTCGTAGCGCATCGCGAAGCCGTGGTCGGGGTCGACCGCGCCTTCCTTCGGGACGAGGTCGCGGACATGGCCGTAGGAGGCGAGGACGGTGAAGTCCTTGCCGAGGTACTTGTTGATCGTCTTGGCCTTGGCGGGCGATTCGACGATGAGGAGGTTCTTGGCCATGAGCGGCTCCGTGGGGGCGGGCGGCCCGGAATCCGGTCGCGCGAGGGGTCTGCGCGAGCGTGAAAAAGGGGCGTGGAAAAGCGGCGACGCCCGCGGACGGCGTCCGCGGGCGTGTCATTCTCTATATCTAGTGTCATCACGCGCCGGGCACGGCTGTCAAGCCGGGCCGACGCGTGGGGCCTCAGCGCGCGTTCCCGGCGAGCACCCCGGCGAGCACCACGAAGACGATGCCGCCCAGGATCAGCAGCACGTAAAGCCCCAGGACGACCTTGGTCGCGGTGTTCAGCGACTCGTCCTGGTAGTCGGCCTCGTCGGTGAAGGCATGGCGGTCGACGACCACGGTGTCGCAGATCAGGTCGTGCAGGCCCTGCCGCCGGTCGGTCGCCACGGTCATCACCGCGGTGGCGATGGCGCCCAGGCCGCAGGTCAGGATGATGCTCAGGATGAGCGCGATGCTGCGGAAGAAGCCGCGCCAGAACCCCACCGGCGAGCCGTCGGTCCGGACCAGCTTCGTCTCGGTCAGGCGCTTGCCGAGCGTCGCCTGCCAGCCCGAGGACTGCATCGCGCCCGCGTAGATCGCCGGCACGCCGAACTGGACGAGGTACATGAGGCCGATGAAGCCGAGGCCGAGCCCGGCCGCGGCGCCGCCGTCCATCATCGAGCCCACGCCGGCGCCCATCGCCAGCACCAGCGGGATCAGCAGGGCATAGGCCGCGATGCCGGCGACGAACCCGTCGACCGCATTGCTCGCGAAGCGCTTGAGGAAGCGGGCGTACACGACGTGCCCGCCGTGCACCACCCGGGCGAGCGTGGCCACGCTCGCCGTCGGCGGCGCGTAGGGCGAGGCCGGCACGCGCTCCACGACCTCGTACGGGTTGTAGCCGCCCGCGACGGCCGCGGCGGGGGTGTCGTTCGCGATCGGTGCCGGACGGTGATCGTCCGTCGCTCCGGCCACGGGCTCGAGCGACAGGGCGCCCGGTGCGCGCGGGCCCAGCACCTCGTCCATCACCTCGTGCCACGGCTTCCAGTCGGCGAGGCCCTCGCGCCACACCAGCGTGCCGGGCTGGAGCTGCCCGCCCTCGTGCAGGGCGGCGAGATCGCTCGCGGCCACCGGGCCGAGGCGATTGCGGTGCGGGTCGCTGTAGTACCAGGCGGTCATCGGGCAGGGCCTTCGGGTTCGGGGCGGCAGCGCACCGGGCGGTACTGCGCGGGCAGGTCGCCGCCGGTGCAGTCCCAGGCATCGTTGCGGCTGGACGTGGCATAGAAATCGACGGTGCGGCCGTCGACGCGGCCGTCCACGCCACGCACGGTGATGCGGAAGGCGCAGGCCTGGCCGACGGTGCCGAAGTCGACGTTCGGATCCGCCTCGAGGCCGGCCTCCTCGGCCGTACCCGGGCAGCGTCCGTTGGCTTCCGCAGCCGTGGCGATGGCGGCCTGCAGCTGCTGCGCGCGGAGGTCGACGACGGGCATGAGCTTCGAGCGCAGCACGTACGTCTGATAGGCCGGCAGCGCGATCGCGGCGAGGATGCCGATCACCGGCACGGCGATGACGGCGCAGACGATCAGCGCGATCAGGCAGCCGGACATCCCCTTCTTGCGGACGGGCGCCGCGCGCAGGGGCGGCAGCGAGCCGTGACCGGGCGCCGCGGCTGCGGTGGCGTGCACGAGCGGAATCGCGACGCCGGGCAGCGGCCCGGGCGGCAGCGGCGGCGGTCGCGTGGCATCGGGCTTCACGGACGCGAGGTCGAGCACGTCGGACATCCGTTCGAGCGGCTGCCATTCGCGCAGCCCGTCGTGCCAGACCAGCGTGTCGGGCTCGATGCGGCGGTCGCGGTAATGCTCGCGCAGTGCTTCGGCCGACAGCGGGCCGACGCGCCCCCGGCCGGGAGCGTGGTAGTACCAGTCCAAGACGATCCCCTTCGTGACGTCGGCCCTCCCCAGGGCCCGCCGCTAATGTACCGGCTCGGGCTCGTCGTCGAACATCTGGGTCTGCAGCCAGGCGTAGGCGGCTTCGCTTCCGGGCTGGTTGAACAGCACCATCAGCACGACCCACTTGAGGTCGTCGACGTCGATGGTGTCCTGCTCCAGCGCGAGCGCGCGGTCGAGCACCAACTCGCGCTGGCCGGCGTCGACCACGCCGTGCTGCTCGAGGAACATCAGGAAGCCGCGGGCGTCGAGGTCGAGTTTCTCGAGCTCCGGACCCGCGTAGATCCGCACGGGGCCGCCCGCGCGCGTCGGCTGCGCGGTCGGCCGCGCCTCGGCAAGGGCATCGAGCCAGTCGAAGGCCTTGTGGATCTCGGCCGGCGAGAAGCCGGCGTCGGTCAGCTCGGCCAGCAGCGGCCCGGCCTGCAGCGCGTCGCGCTCGTGGAGCGCGACGGCATCGGCGTCGAGGACGTGTTCGAAGAGGTAGAGCAGAACGTCGAGGATGCTTTCTTTCATGTCCCTCGGCCTGCGCCGCAGACGCGACGCGGTGGGTCCGGACCCCTTTACCGCGGGACCTGCAGGGCCGCTTCACGCCACGCGGAAGAACCGGCCGTGCTGCTGGGCCACGCGACCCTCCAGCTCCATGACCACCAGCATGGAGGACAGCCGGGAGGGCGTCAATCCGGTCCGCTCGACCAGCTGATCCATATCCGTGGGATCGAAGCCGATCGTCTTCCACAAGCTGTCGTGGTCGGGATCCGCATCGAGGTCGCCGATCCCGGTGCCCTCCGCGCCGGTGGACCGCGCGCCGAGCGCCTGTCGGTGACTCGACGCCTCGATCGCCGCCTGCGCGCCCAGCGCTTCCAGCACGTCCGCGGGCGACTCCACCAGCGTGGCGCCGTCGCGGATCAGGTGATGACAGCCGCGCGACAGGGGATTGCGCACCGATCCCGGGATGGCGAACACCTCGCGCCCCGCGTCCGCGGCCAGCCGCGCCGTGATCATGGCACCCGAGCGTTCGGCGGCCTCGACCACCACCGTGCCGATGCACAGCGCCGCCAGGAGGCGGTTGCGGCTCGGGAAGTGCTCGCGGCGCGGGCCGGTGCCCGGCAGGTGTTCGCTCAGCAGCACGCCGTCGTGGGCGATCCGCGACTGCAGCCCGGCGTTCGATCGCGGATAGGCGATGTCCGGACCGGTGCCGAGCACGGCGAGCGTCGCGCCACCGGCCGAGAGCGTCGCTCCGTGCGCGGCGGCGTCGATACCCGCCGCCAGCCCGCTGCCGACGACGAAACCGGCCCCGGCGAAGGCGCGTGCGAACTCGGCCGCATGGGCGAGCCCCAGCGGCGTCGGGCCGCGGCTGCCGACCACCGCGATCGCCGGGCGCCACAGCAGGCTCGTCTCGCCGGCGACGAACAGGGCGATCGGCGGACTCGCGGCATTACGCAGCGCGGGCGGATAGTCCGGATGCGTCCAGCCCACGATGCGATGGCCGGGCTCGCTGCACCACCGCGACACGCGGTCGGCGAGCCCGGGCGGCGGACGCCGCAGCGCGTCCCGCTGCGCGGGCGTCAGTGCGGCGCCGGCGGGGCCGCGCGCGGCCTCGAGCGCGGCGACCGGATCGCCCACGTCTTCCAGCAGGGCGCGCCGCGGGGCGAGCGGGCCGCCGGCGGAGGCGAGCAGGGCGAGGGCGAGGTCGGCATCCATCGCGCCAGCGTGGCCCGGAAACGACGACGGCGCCCTCGGGCGCCGTCGCGTGAATGCGTAGGAAAACTCCGACCGTCAGTAGCTCGAGTCCGGATGCTTGAGCTCCTGGCCGACGGTGGTCGGGCGGATGCCGTCCATCACCAGCGCGTAGCTCACCTTGTCGAACGTGCGGAACACCATCACGTGGCTCGCGAACTCGTCCGGCAGGCGCACCTTGTCGGTCCGCGAGACGGTGTCGGGGTCGCGGTCGAAGCCCTTGCGCACGCGGTCGGTCGCGGTGCTGCCGACGCGCCAGGTCGAGAAGACCGTGCCGTTGTCCACGCCGTCGCGGGCACCGACGGACAGCGCGACCACGTCGCGGCGGCCGCCGTGCGAGAGCTCGTCCGCCACCGCGAGGATGCGGGCGCGGCCGTACTCGAACTGGGCCTTCGGCGCATGCGGGAAGAACTGCAGGTCATAGGGACGGGCCTCGACCGGGATCAGGCGGTCGCCGACGCGCACTTCGCGGCCGTTGCCGTCGAGCACGAGCGTCGCCGCTTCCATGCCGTTGCCGGCGGCGCGGCTGACCGTGCCGGTCGTCTGCTGCATGAGCTCGTAGCCGAGCAGCTCGGCGCCCTTGTCGGGCACCACCGCGTTCGTCCAAGCGTGTTCCCAGTTGGTCACGTCGGGGCGACCGCGGGCGTCGAGGTCGTCCTTGTGGAAGAGGTCGCAGCAGGCGGTGCGGTCGAGGTGCGCGTAACGCACGTTCGGCCGCAGGACCGCGAAGCGCTGGCCCGGCTGCGCATCGACGCCCTTGATGTAGACGACCTGGCCGCCGATCGCGTGCTCGTAATCTTCCTCGATGCCGACCACGTAGGGCATCGACTCGACGCTGTCGACCACGCGCAGGTTCTTCAGGAACGGCTCGACGTCCGCGAGCGGGACGCCGGTGATCGGCGCCTCGGTGCGCGGGCCCGGCTGGACCCCGACGCGGTCGAGATAGGCGAGCGACAGCACGTCACCCGGATAGATCAGGTGCGGATTGCGGATCTGCGGATTGGCCTGCCAGATCTCCGGCCACAGCCACGGCCGCTTCAGGAAGCGTCCGGCGATGTCCCACAGCGTGTCGCCGCGCTTCACCGTATAGGTATCGGGATGACCGTCGCGGAAGTCCGCCGAAACGGCGTACGCGGCGACGGTCAGCAGCGCGGCGGCAGCCACCGCGCGAAGAGTGTTCAGCTTGGCCATGAACCTGATTCCCCAGCAGGCGAGCCCCTTCCTTGAAGGGCGCTGGCACTATAGCCCACGGTGCAGCGGCCGATGCAATGGCCGTGGAGCGGTAGAATGCCGCCCCGTCCTGCGGTTGTGACGGTGACCCCCCTTTCCTGCGCAGACGCGCCCGCGTCGCCGTTGCCGGCACGCCCGGAACCCGCCATGGCCATTCTCGAAATCCTCGAATTCCCCGATCCCCGCCTGCGCACGGTCGCCAAGCCCGTCGAGCCGGCCGAGGTGACCTCGCCCGCGTTCCAGTCCCGCCTCGACGACATGTTCGAGACGATGTACGAGGCGCCCGGCATCGGGCTCGCCGCGAGCCAGGTCGACGTGCACCAGCGCTTCATGGTGATCGACGTCTCGGACGACCGCTCCGCGCCGCTCGTGTTCGTGAACCCCGAGATCCTCGAGCGCGACGGCGAGCAGGTCTACCAGGAAGGCTGCCTCTCGGTGCCGGACATCTTCGCGGACGTCACGCGCGCCGAGCGCATCCGCGTACGCGCGGTCGGTCGCGACGGCCAGCCGTTCGAGATGGCCGCCGACGGCCTGCTCGCGGTCTGCGTGCAGCACGAGATGGACCACCTCGCCGGCAAGCTCTTCGTCGACTACCTCTCGCCGCTCAAGCGCGAGATGGTGCGCAAGAAGCTCGCCAAGCGCCGCCGCGCCTGAGTCCGCCATGGCCGACGGTTCTCTCCTGACGCCGTGCGAGGCCTGCGGCGAACGCCGTTCGATACGCGCCACGGCCTGCCCCCGCTGCGGGCATCCCAATGCGCGGGCCACGCGGTCCGCACTGGTCGGCGTGGGCGTACTCGTCGTCGTGATGGCGGTGCTGCTGGCGCTGCGCTTCATACAGCTCCGCGGACACTGAGCGCTCGGCGGTCACGGCGCCGCTCGCGCGATCTCCGTTAACCTGCGCCACCCGCTCGACCTCCCGCCATGAGAATCGTCTTCGCCGGCACGCCCGACTTCGCGGTCCCCTGCCTGCGCGCCGCCGCGGAGCGGGGCGAGGTGGTGGCGGTCTACACGCAGCCCGACCGGCCGGCGGGTCGCGGTCGCGGGCTCGCCCCCTCGCCGGTGAAGAAGGAAGCGCTGCTGCGCGGCATCCCGGTGCTCCAGCCGGAGAACTTCAGGGCACGGGTTTCGAAGGACGCACTGCGCGCCCTGCAGGCCGACGTGATGGTCGTGGTCGCCTACGGACTGATCCTGCCGCAGTCGGTGCTCGACATCCCGGCCTTCGGCTGCTGGAACGTGCATGCCTCGCTGCTGCCGCGCTGGCGCGGCGCCGCGCCGATCCAGCGCGCCATCGAGGCCGGCGACACCGAGACCGGCATCTGCCTGATGCAGATGGAGAAGGGCCTCGACACCGGGCCCGTGCTGCTGTCGCAGTCGATCCCGATCGGTGCCGACGAGACCGGCGGCCAGTTGCACGATCGCCTGTCCGAGCTCGGCGCACAGGTGCTGCGCGACGGCCTCGGCCTGCTGCGCGCCGGCATCCGCCCGGTGCCGCAGCCGCAGCCGGAGGCCGGCGTCACCTACGCGCACAAGCTCGACAAGGCCGAGGCGCGGCTCGACTGGTCGCAGCCGGCGCGCGTGCTCGCCGACAAGGTGCGCGCCTTCAATCCGTGGCCCATGGCCGAGGCGACCATCGCCAGCGAGCGCGTGCGCCTGCATGGCGCGATCGCGATCGAAGGCGACACGGGCGCGACCCCGGGCGCGCTGGTACGCGCCGGGCGCGACGGCCTCGACATCGCCTGCGGCGACGGCCTCTTGCGCGTGCGCGTGCTGCAGCGCGAGGGCGGACGTGCGATCACCGCGGCCGATTTCCTCAACGCGCGGCAGGACCTGCGGACCGCCTGACGCATGGCCGGTCGCGACACCGCCCTGAACCCGCCCGGCGTCGCGCCGCGGATCGCCGCTGCCCGCGTGCTCGACGCGGTTCTGCATCGCCATCGGTCGCTGCGTGCCGAGCTCGGTCCCGCGCTTTCGACGCTGCCGGACCCGCGCGACCGCGCACTCGCCGAGGCGATCTGCCTCGCGGTGCTGCGTGCGCCGCAGCGGTATGGCGCGACGCTCGATGCCTGGATGTCCAAGCCGCTGCCGCAACGCGACGGGCTCGTGCGCGCGCTGCTGATGGTCGGCCTCGCGCAGCTCGATCCGCTGGGACTCGCGCCGCATGCCGCGGTGGCGGCGACGGTCGATGCGATGCGCGCGATCGGGCAGGCGCATCGCGCCGGCCTCGCGAACGCGCTGCTGCGCCGCGCCTCGCGCGAAGGCGTGCCGGCCGGCGACGCACAGGCGCACTGGCCCGACTGGCTGCGCGCGGACCTGATCCAGGCGCTGATGTGCCAGGGCGAGGTGCCGGTGCATGCGCTGGAGCGCCGGTACGGCAT
>NZ_BAAGAB020000043.1:0-25010 GCF_047159895.1 Lysobacter xanthus | reverse complement strand
CTCGGCACCCATCACGTAGACGAGGCGCGTCGGCAACTCGGCGGCGAACAGGTCGGCGCCGCCGTCCACCACGGTGGTTCCGGTGGAGCCGGTGCCGTGAGGCGCGCACGATTCGCGGCCGTGTGGCTGATCGTCGCGGCGCTCACCGGCTGCGCGCATGCCCCGGCCGCGTCGCCCATGCAGACCCGCATCTTGGAGGCGTCGCGTCGCGGCGTCGCGCAGTTGCGCGCGGGCGATGCGCAGCGCGCGCGCACTTCGTTCGAGGACGCCCTGCGCCTGGCGCAGTCCGTCGAGGACGAGGCCGCCATGGCGCGCGCCTGGCATGACCTGTCCGTGGCCTATCAACGGCTCGGGCAGGACGTCGAGGCCGACCGCGCGCTCGATGCCGTGCTGCTCGACGACGTGCATGCCTACCCCGATGCCGAGGTGGCCTCGATCGCCCTGCGCAAGGCCGTGCTCGCGACGGCGCGCGGCGATCTCGGTGCGGCCGACGCCGCGCTGGTGCGGGCCCGTGGCGCTTGCGCATCGCCGTGCGCACGCGAAGGCGCGATCCTGAACCTCGAGGCGCGGCTCGACCTCGCGCGCCGCCGGTACGACGACGCGCTTGTGCGTCTCGACGCCGCCTCGGCGCGCAATCGCGACGATTCCACCGAGGCCGCCAACACCGCGCGCCTGCGCGCCGCCGCGCTACTTGCGCTACGCCGGCGCGATGCGTCCACCGCGGCCGCGACGCAGGCGCTCGCGCTGGACAAGCAGCTCGGCCGCAGCGACAAGATCGGCGAGGACCTGCTGCTGCTTGCCGAAGCCGCGCCCACGCGCGATGCACGCCGTGCCTTTCTCCTGCGCGCAGCGGACGTCGCACGCGCCCGCGGCGACGCCGCTGCCGAAGCACGCGTGCGTGCACGCCTCGAACCGTCCCCAACCGTCCCGTCCGGAGCCGCGCCATGAACCCGATCCGTCGCCTCGCCGCCGTGCTGCTCGCGCTCGCCGCCGTCTCCGCCATGGCCGCACCGCCGCCGAAGGCCGGCATGGTGGTCGACGTGCAGGGCCCGGCGCGCCTCGTGGCCGATGGCGCGTCGAAGAAACTCGAACTGCTCGCCTACGTCGCCCCCGGTACGCGGATCGAAGTCGACGCCGGCGGCCAGGCCGCGGTGTCGCTCTACGCCAGCCGGAGCGTCTACCGCATCGTCGGCCCCGCCGTGGTCGACGTGGGCGCGACGGGGCTCGTGCCGGTGTCGGGCGCTGCGCCGGTGGCGCGGTCGCTCGCGCAGAAGCTCGTGGCGTCCGCGCAGCCGGGCAACCGCGTGCACGGCGCCGTGCGCATGCGCGACGGCGCCACCGACCTGGCGCTGGTGACGCCGGAGACGGGCGCGGTGCTGCTGCACGCGCCCGGCGCGTTCCACTGGGAAGCCACCGTGCCCGGTCCTTACACGCTGGTGCTGCTCGACCTCGAGCGCCCGGGCACGCCGCTCGTGAGCGCGCAGGCGCAGCAGACCACCTGGATGCGTCCGGCGGACCTCGCGCTGGTCGCCGGGCATGCCTACCGCTGGAGCGTCTCGGCGCCGGGCTCCGCCGCCGCGGCCTCTGGCGAGTTCACCCTCGCCGCGACCGACGTGGTCGACCTGCTCGGCGCTATCGAGCCGGCGGCCGATGCCGCGGTCGAGGACTGGGTGCTCTACGCCACCGCACTGCAGGAGCAGGGCGTGCGCGACGAGGCCCGGGCGGCGTGGAAGAAAATCGCCGCGATGCGCCCCGACCTGGCGAAAGCCAAGGTGATGGCGCGCTGAGAAAGCGCCGGTCGCCGACATCGCGATCGGCTACCGCGCCTCGCGGCCGACCGATGCGGAGAGGGCTGCCGTTTCGACGATGCGACGGAGTCCGACGACGCGTCGGGGTCGCCCGTCAGCGCGCGCGCCGGCCCGTCGAGCGTAACGTCGCGAAACACGCCAGTGGCGCCGTCGTCAACGCGCCACTCCACCGTGCCCACGGCGCGATTCGCGCGATGCGCGCCGATCGTTCGACGATCGACGCCGGCGACCGCGCGGCCGCTGCCTACGCCGTCTCGACCTCGCGCACGCGGGCCATCGCCTGCTCGACGGCAGCCGGGCAATCCGCCACCTGCACGGACGCCGGCAACATCTTGCGGTTGGGACACACCGCCTGCATGTAGTCCGCTTCGAACGTCAGCCGCTCGACGAGGAAGTCGACGAACGCGCGCACCTTGGGCGACTGCACGCGGCCCTTCGGAAAGACGGCGTTGCAGTCGTGCTCGGGGCCGGTCCAGCCGGCGAGTACGTGGCGCACCAGGCCCTGTTCGATGAAGCCCTTGACCGTGATGTCGCTCGACAGCATCAGGCCTTCGCCGCACAGCAGCGCGCCGGTGAGGAAGCCCGGGTCGTTCGCGACGAGGATGGGGTCGACGCGGAATTCCACGTTGCGCTCGCCGTCCGACAGCGGCCAGATGTAGGTGCCGTTTCGGCGGAACTTGGTGAACGTGAGCGCGCGGTGGTGCTGCAGGTCGTCGGGGTGCAGCGGCTCGCCATGCCGCTCGATGTAGGCCGGGCTCGCGTACACCTGCGAGCGGAACGTGGCGAGGCGTCGCGCGACGAGGTTCGAATCGGGCAGGTTGCCCACGCGCAGGGCGACGTCGATCTCCTTGTCGATGAGGTCAAGCGATTCGTTGGTCAGGATCATCTCCACGCGCACTTCCGGATGCAGCGCATGGAACTCGCCCAGCAACGGCGCGATCCAGGTGATGCCGATGGAGTAGGGCGCGGTGATGCGCAGCCAGCCGCGCGGGCCGTCCTGCAGCTGGCTCACGGCGCTCTCGGCCTCGTCGAGCTCGCGCGCGATGCGCTGGCAGTGCTCGAAATAGACGTTGCCCGCCTCGGTGAGGCCGAGCTTGCGCGTGGTGCGGTGGAGCAGCTGCGCGCCCAGGCGCGTCTCGAGGTCCTGCACCTTGCGGCTGACGGTGGTCTTCGGCAGCCGCAGCGCGCGCGCGGCGGAGATGAAACTGCCGTGCTCGACTACCTTGACGAAGACCAGGGTGTCGTTGAGGTCGCGGGACATGGGCGGGGCTCCTCGGGATCCGGGAGCGCAGAATCGCATGCGGCGGGCCGGGTGACTGTCCCTTCGTCGGGATAATCATTCCCCGAAGTCGTGGCTAATCAAATGCGGGACGCAGGTCTAGCCTGCGCAGCCTCTCCTCGAGGTTTCCCGTCATGACCGCCCGGTCCCCGCTCCGCCTGCTCACCGCCGTCCTTCTCCTGTCAGGGAGCCTGGCGGTGCTGGGCCTAGGCACGACGCTGGTCCGCCACGTCGCCGCCGGCCCGCAGGCGGGGTTCGCGCTGTTCGCCTGGGCGGTGGGCTTCGCGGTGCTGCTGCCCGTCGGGCTCACGGTCGTGGCCGTGCTGCCGGCGGCGCTCGGCCTCCGACGCGTTCGCCGCGTCGTCCCGAATGCGGGCTGGAACATCCCGAGGACGGGACAATGATGGGCGCGGTCCTCGTGCTTGGCGCCACCGGGACGGTGGGGCGCGCGGTGGTCGCGGCGGCGCTGGAGGCGGGCCGCGCGGTGGTCGCGGTGGCCCGCGGCTGCAGCGGGCTGAAGGCGCTGGAAACCGCGCACCCCGCGGCGGACCTCACGCTCCTGCGGGCCTCGGTGTCGGGCGACCGCGGCGCGGCGAAGCTCGTCGCGCAGCTGCGCAAGCTCGGCCGGCCCGTCGACGCGGTGATCGTCGCGCTCAAGGGCGGCAGCGAACGCGGTCGCCTGCTCGACCAGGGCACGGATGCGCTGCGCCATCGGCTGGACGAGGACCTCGTGCCGCACCTCGTCGCCGCGCGGCACCTGCTGCCGTGGCTCGAATCGGCCGGCACCGGCGCGCGGTACGTCGTGGTCGGCGGCCCCGGCAGCGCCACGCCATGGGCGGGCTACGGGCATCGTTCCGTCGCCGCCGCCGCGCTGCGGATGCTCGTGCGCGTGCTCCACGACGAAGCGCGCGCCACCGGCGTACGCGTGCAGATGCTGCAGGTGCCCGCGCCCGCGCATACCGAGACCAACGCCGCGCACGCCTGCCCGCAGTGGCCGCGCGCACAGGCCATCGGCCGCCAGGCGGTCGCGCTCGCCACCGCACCGCGCGGCGTCCGCATCGAGGCCGTCGTCGACTTCCAGGCCGGGCCGCCCGCGCCGTGCAGCCGGCCGCGCGATGCGGATATCGCCGATGCGCGCGCCCTTCTTGAATCCCTTTCCTCCCCGTTTCCCTCGCAGGACGCCCCATGAACCCAACGACTCTTCCGATCCGCAGCCTCGTGCTGACGCTCGCGACCGCCGCGGTGCTCGCCGCCGCGGGCTGCACCAGCCAGGCCGAACCCGGCGCCGCGATGCCGCCGCCGCCCGAAGTGAGCGTCGCCCCGGTGCTGACCAAGCCCGTAGGCCAGTGGGACGACTTCACCGGGCGCGTCGCCGCGGTCGACACCGTCGAACTGCGGCCGCGCGTGAGCGGCTACATCGAGCGCGTCGCCTTCGATGAGGGGCAGGAAGTCCACCAGGGCGACCTGCTGTTCACCATCGACCCCCGCCGCTTCAAGGCCAACCTCGACCGCGCGCTCGCCGACCTCGACCGCGCGCGCAGCGAGGCGCGCCTCGCGCAGGCGCAGGACCGCCGCGCGCAGACGCTGATCGACGCCAAGGCGATCTCGCGCGAGGAGTTCGAGAGCCGCCGCGCGTCCAGCGCGCAGGGCAGTGCTTCGGTTCGTGCCGCCGAAGCCGCGGTCGCCGCCGCCCGGCTGGAGCTGCAGTACACCCAGGTGCGTGCGCCGATCTCCGGCCGCGTCGGACGTGCGCTGGTCACGCGCGGCAACCTCGCGCAGGCCGACAGCACGCTGCTTGCCACGGTGGTCTCGGTCGATCCCGTGCACGTCTACTTCGAGACCGACGAGCAGGCCTACCTTCACTACAAGCAGCTCGAGCGCGACGGCCGCGGCGGGGCGCAGAGCGCCGTGCGCATCGGTCTCGCCGACGAGCAGGGCTATCCGCACGAGGGCCGCCTCGACTTCGTCGACAACCAGGTCGACCCGCGCACCGGCACCATCCGCGCCCGCGCCGTCGTCTCCAATCCCGACCGCCGCTTCACGCCGGGCCTGTTCGCCCGCGTGCAGTTGCAGGGCGGCACCGCGCAGAGCGCGATGCTGATCGACGACAAGGCCGTGCTCACCGACCAGGACCGCAAGTACGTCTACGTGCTCGGCCCGCACGACACCGCGGTGCGCAAGGACGTGACGCTCGGTCGGCAGGTCGACGGGCTGCGCATCGTCACCGGTGGCCTCGCGGCGAACGATCGCGTGATCGTGCACGGGGTGCAGAAGGTGTTCATGCCGGGCATGCCGGTCGCGCCGAAACCCATCGCGATGGGCGCGCCGCCGCCGGCCCCGGCGCTCGCCGCGAAGTAACCGCCGCACCCCTGCAGTCGAGTTCCCCGCTTCCGCGGATCGCGGAGGCGTGGGCCCCTACGGCCCGGATTTCCGCAAGGACCCCGCCATGGACTTCTCCCGCTTCTTCATCGACCGCCCGATCTTCGCGGCCGTGCTGTCGATCATCATCTTCGCCGCCGGCCTGATCGCCATCCCGCTGCTGCCCATCGGCGAATACCCCGAAGTGGTGCCGCCGTCGGTGGTGGTGCGCACCGTCTACCCGGGCGCAAACCCGAAGGTGATCGCCGAGACCGTCGCCACGCCCCTCGAGGAAGCCATCAACGGCGTCGAGGACATGATGTACGTGAAGTCGGTCGCCGGTTCCGACGGCGTGCTGCAGCTCACCGTCACGTTCCGCCCGGGCACCGACCCCGACGACGCGGCGGTGAAGGTGCAGAACCGCGTCAGCCAGGCGCTGGCCCGGCTGCCCGAGGACGTGCGCCGGCAGGGCGTGACGACGCAGAAGCAGTCGCCGACGTTCCTGATGGTGGTGCACCTCATCTCGCCGGACGGCAAGTACGACTCGCTCTACCTGCGCAACTACGCGCGCCTGCACGTCAAGGACGAGCTCGCCAAGATTAGGGGCGTCGGCGACGCGCAGATCTTCGGTGGCGGCGACTACGCGATGCGCGTGTGGCTGGATCCCGACAAGCTCGCCGCGCGCGGCCTCACCGCCGGCGACGCGGTGCGCGCCATGCGCGAGCAGAACGTGCAGGTGTCCGCCGGCCAGCTCGGCGCCGAGCCGATGCCCAACAGCGACTTCCTGACGCTGATCAACGCGCAGGGCCGGCTGTCCACGCCGGAAGCGTTCCGCAACATCGTGCTGGAGAGCGGGGAGGGCGGCGAAGTCGTGCGCCTGGCCGACGTCGCGCGCATCGAGATGGGCGCCGGCGACTACACGCTGCGCTCGCAGCTCGACGGCAAGAACGCGGTGGCCATTCCCGTTTTCCAGGCCCCGGGCGCGAACGCGCTCGACATCCGCGACCAGGTCATCGCGAAGATGGACGCGATGTCGAAGACCTTCCCGGCCGGCATCGAATACCGGGCCGTCTACGACACCACCGTCTTCGTGCGCGACTCGATCAAGGCCGTCGTCTCGACGCTGCTCGAGGCCGTCGCGCTCGTGGTGCTGGTCGTCATCCTGTTCCTGCAGACCTGGCGCGCCTCGATCATCCCGTTGATCGCGGTGCCGGTGTCCGTGGTCGGCACCTTCGCCGCGCTGCACCTGCTGGGCTTCTCGATCAACACGCTGACCCTGTTCGGCCTGGTGCTCGCGATCGGCATCGTGGTCGACGACGCGATCGTGGTGGTGGAGAACGTCGAGCGCAACATCGAGGAAGGCCTCACGCCGCTCGCGGCCGCGCACCAGGCGATGAAGGAGGTCTCCGGGCCGATCGTCGCGATCGCGCTGGTGCTGTGCGCGGTGTTCGTGCCGATGGCGTTCCTGTCGGGTGTCACCGGCCAGTTCTACAAGCAGTTCGCGGTGACGATCGCGATCTCGACGGTCATCTCGGCAGTGAACTCGCTAACCCTGTCGCCGGCGCTGGCCGCGCGACTGCTGAAGCCGCACGGCGCGTCCAAGGATGCGCCGACGCGCCTGATCGACCGCCTGTTCGGCTGGGTATTCCGTCCGTTCAACCGCCTGTTCCAGACCAGCTCGCACCGCTACCAGGGCGCGGTGTCGAAGGCGCTCGGCCGTCGTGGCGCGGTGTTCGTGGTCTACGCGGTGCTGCTGGTCGGCACCGGCCTGATGCTCAAGGCGGTGCCGCCGGGCTTCATCCCGACGCAGGACAAGGGCTACCTGATCGCCGGCGTGAAGCTGCCGGAGGGCGCCTCGATCGCCCGCACGGATGCGCTGCTGCGCAAGGTCACCGAAATCGCGATGCAGACCGAGGGCGTCGAGCACTCGATCAGCTTCCCGGGCCTCAACGCGCTGCAGTTCACCAATACGCCGAATACGGGCGTCGCGTTCCTGTCGCTCGAGCCCTTCGGCAAGCGCCACCGCTCGGCCGCCGAGATCAACGCCGAGATCAACCAGAAGATCGCCGGGCTGCAGGAAGGCTTCACGTTCTCGATGATGCCGCCGCCGATCCTCGGGCTGGGCAACGGCAACGGCTACCAGCTGTTCGTCGAGGACCGCACCGGCGCCGGCTTCGGCGCGCTGCAGAACGCCGTGCAGGCGCTGCAGGGCACCGTGGCGCAGACGCCGGGCATGAGCTTCCCGATCACCAGTTACCAGGCGAACGTGCCGCAGCTTGACGCCGAGGTCGATCGCGTCAAGGCCAAGGCGCAGGGCGTGCCGCTCACCGAGCTGTTCGACACGCTGCAGACGTACCTCGGCAGCGCCTACGTCAACGACTTCAACCAGTTCGGCCGCACCTGGCAGGTGATCGCGCAGGCCGACGCACCCTTCCGCGACAGCGTGGAGGACATCGCCGGGCTGCGTACCCGCAACGTGCGCGGCGAGATGGTGCCGATCGGCTCGATGGTGACCGTCAAGCAGACCTACGGCCCGGACCCGGTGCTGCGCTACAACGGCTACCCGGCCGCCGACCTCGCCGGTGAAGCCGACCCGCGCGCGATGTCGTCGGCGCAGGCGATGGACACGATGGCGTCAATCGCGGCCAAGGTGCTGCCGCCGGGCATGGACATCGAATGGACCGACCTGAGCTACCAGCAGGCCAGCCAGGGCCGTGCCGCGCTCGTCGTCTTCCCGCTCGCCGTGCTGCTCGCCTTCCTCGTGCTCGCCGCGCTCTACGAGAGCTGGACGCTCCCGCTCGCGGTGATCCTGATCGTGCCGATGACGATCCTCTCCGCGCTGGTGGGCGTCCGCCTCGCGCACGGCGACAACAACGTCTTCGTGCAGGTCGGCCTCGTCGTGCTGATGGGCCTGGCCTGCAAGAACGCGATCCTGATCGTCGAGTTCGCCCGCGAGCTGGAAATGCAGGGCCGCACGCTCGTGCAGGCCGCGCTCGAAGCCTGCCGCCTGCGCCTGCGCCCCATCGTCATGACGTCGATCGCCTTCATCGCCGGCACCGTGCCGCTGGCGCTCTCGCACGGCGCAGGCGCGGAAGTCCGCGGCGCCACCGGCATCACCGTCTTCGCCGGAATGCTCGGCGTGACGCTGTTCGGCCTGTTCCTCACCCCCGTGTTCTACGTCGCCCTCCGCACGCTCGTGACGCGCCGCGTCGCGCCCGCCGCGGACGTCGTCGACGCCGAACCCCTCCACGCCTGATCCCCACGCAAGGACACCGACATGACCACCGATACCCGCCGCATCGCCCTCGTCACCGGCGCCACCCGGGGCCTCGGCCTCGAGACCGTCCGCCAGCTGGCCGCCGAAGGGCTGCATGTACTGCTCGCCGGGCGCGACCCCGCCCGTGCCGTCGCCGCCGCGCTGCCGTTCCAGGGCGCGGGCCTCTCCGTCGAGGCGATCGCGCTCGACGTCACCGATGTCGACAGCATCCGCCGCGCCGCGCAGGACGTCGCCGACCGCTTCGGCCGCCTCGACGTGCTGGTGAACAACGCGGGCGTCTTCATCGACGACTTCAGCCTGCCGCCGTCCCAGCAGTCGCTGCGCACCTGGCGCGAGACGTTCGACACCAACCTGTTCGGCGTCATCGCCACCACGCAGGCCTTCCTGCCAGTGCTGCGCGCGGCGCCGGCCGCCCGCATCGTCAACGTCTCGAGCCTGCTGGGCTCGCTGGCGGCGCACACCGATCCGGCATCGCCGATCTTCGACTTCAAGATGCCGGCCTACGACGCCTCCAAGAGCGCGCTGAACGCGTGGACCGTGCACCTCGCGCACGAGCTGCGCGACACGTCGATCAAGGTCAACGCCGTGCATCCGGGCTCGGTGAAGACCGACATGAACGCGCAGGGCGATCTCGACGTGCGCACCGGCGCGCGCACCAGCGTCGAGATGGCGCTGCTTGGCGCCGACGGCCCCACGGGCGGCTTCCACCACCTCGGCGAGGTGCTGCCGTGGTGACGCGCACGCTGACCGTCGCGTTGTCGGCGGCGCTGCTCGCCGCGTGCAGCGTCGGGCCCGATTACGTCCGGCCCGACACCCCGCTGCCCGAGCACTTCGTCCGGGCGCCGGCCGACACCGCGGCGCCGGCGAACGCCGCCGACGCGCGCGAGTTCTGGCATCGCCTCGGCGACCCGGTGCTCGACGGGCTGGTCGAAGACACGCTGTCGTCGAACCACGACCTGCAGGCCGCGGTCGCGAACTTCGACCGGGCCGAGGCCCTGTTGCGTGGCGCGCGGTTCGATCGCCTGCCCACCGTGACCGCCGAAGGCGACGCGTCCCGGCAACGGCTGAGCCGCGACCAGGGCGGCGACGGCGACGACGTGCGCAGCTACGGCGCGCAGGCGGTTGCCCGCTGGGAGCTGGACCTCGTCGGCCGCGTGCGACGCGGCGTCGAGGCCGCCCGCTCCGAGGCGTGGGCGAGCGCGGCGGATCTCGACGCGCTGCAGATCAGCCTGGTCGGCGAAGCGGTGCGCACGTACGTCGAGCTGCGCGGCACGCAGGACCGGCTGCGCGTGGCACGCGAGAACGCGGCCAACCAGCAGGAGACGCTGCGCCTGGTGCGCGTGCGGGTCGAGGCCGGTCGTGACAATGACTTCGACCTCGTGCGCGCGGGCTCGCTGTTCGACGCCACGCAGGCGCGTGTGCCCGCGCTGGAGGCGGCCGAAGGCGCGGCCATGCACCGCCTCGCGGTGCTGACCGGACGCACGCCCGATGCGCTCGTCGCGACGCTGACCCCGGCCGCGCCCATCCCGACGGTGCAGGCACGGCTCGACGGCGAGACGCCGGCGTCCGTCGTTCGCCGTCGTCCCGACATCGCGGCGGCGGAGCATCGCCTGCATGCGGCGACCGCGCGCATCGGCGTCGCCACCGCCGACCTGTTCCCGCGACTGACGCTCGGCGGCCTGATCGGCACGCAGGCGTCCGCGGCTGGGGACCTGTTCGGCTCCGGCAGCGGGACGCGCCTCGTCGCGCTCGGCATCGACTGGTCCTTCCTCGATGTCGGCCGCGTGCGTGCACGCATCCGTGCGGCCGACGCCGGCGCGGACGCGGCGCTGGCGCAGTACCAGCAGGCGGTGCTGCTCGCGCTGGAGGAGACGGAGACCGCACTGCTGCGCCACGACCGGACGAACGCCGAAGCCGAGCGCCTCGCGCAGGCCGCCGCGGATAGCGCGCGCGCGGCCGAACTCGCCCGCCTGCGCTACCGCGCGGGCGCCACGGATCTGCTCGACGTGCTCGATGCCGATCGCGTGCGCCTGCAGGCCGAGGATGCGCTGGCGGACGCACGGACCCGCGCGGCCACCACAGGCGTCGGCGTGTATCGCGCGCTGGCCGGCGGCTGGCCGGAGTGGGAAGCACGCGTCACCCGCGTGAACGGCACACGCACGGTGTCGGAGCGATAGAGCAATGCCGCACCGCTCCGTACGGGCGGTGCGGCGTGTCCGGGCGGGTGCGACGCCGGCGGCAGGGCGCGCAGAGATGCGCCGCTTGGCTACAGCCGCCGTCAGCCGCGCTCGATCAGCGGGGCGAGCGGCCCCGGCGTCGTGAAGAGGAAGCCCTGCGCATGCGGCACGCCTGCGGCCTCGAGCACGCGGGCCTGCGCCTGGGTCTCCACGCCCTCGGCGATGACCTGCGTGCCCGTGCGGCCGGCGAACGCCATTACACCGGCGACCATCGCCTGCTTCGCGAGGTCGTTCTCGATGCCGGCCACGAGGCTGATGTCGAGCTTGATGATGTCCGGACCGATGCGCAGGACGTGCTGCAGGCTGGAATAGCCGGCGCCGACGTCGTCGATCGCCACCCGCATGCCGCGCTGTCGCAGTTCCGACAGCGCGCGCGCCAGCACGTCGTAGTCGTCGACCGGTGCGTGCTCGGTGATCTCGAGCACGATTCGATCGGCGGGGCGCCCGCGCAGCGCAGTCGAAAACTCCGGAAGCACGAGCGTGCCCGGGGACACGTTGAGCGACAGGAAGGCATGCTCCGGCAGGCAGTCCAGCGCCCAGAGCGCCCCTGCGATCGCGGCCAGTTCCATGCGCGGGCCCATGCCCACCTGCCACGCTTCCCGGAACAGCGCCTGCGGCGTCGTGGCATCGACGCGCGCGAGCGCTTCCACGCCGTCCATGCGGCCGTTCGCAAGCGACACCACGGGCTGGAACACCATGGTCGGGCCGCCGGCGGCGATGATGGCGGTCAATAGCGAACGCCGTTGCCCAAGGCGTTCGGAGGCCTGCACCGGGTTTTCGAGCTGGTGTCCGAGCAGGTCGGCGAGGAAGCGCATGAAGCCGACGTCGCGCGCGCAGCTTTCGGGATTCGGCTCGAAGTTGACGCAGCACAGCGTGCCGAAGATGCGGCCGTCGCCGAGCACCACGGGCACGCCCATGTACGAATCGATGCCGAGGATGCGCGTCAGCGGGATGTCGCAGGTGAGTGGATTGACCCGCGCGTCGTAGATCGCTTCCGGGATCCGCCCGTTGAGTAACTGGTAACAGTACGAGTCCTCGACGTCGAAGCGCATGCCGACCGGAAGCCCGGAGCCGGCCGCGTCGCCGTCCGCGGCGCGGATGAACTTGTCCGCCCCGGTGAGCTCGGCGAGGAAGCTCACGCGCGCCCCGAGGTAATCCCGGGCGGAGGCGAGCACGCGGACGACGAAAGCCTGGGCGTTCGGGTCGAGGTCGGCGTAAGGCGAGGTGGCGCTGTCCATGATCATTCTCCCTGGCGCTGTGCGCCGCCGGACCCGATACGCAGCGTCGCGCGATGCGGGTTTGCAGGCCGTGGACGCGGGCGACCGCCCGTGGTCGCCGATCGTTCTTGGCGCGAGGTCATCGGCGCGGCCCTAGCGGCGCCGGTCCACGGCGGGCCGCGTCGCCACCCCGACGCGCGCGGGAGCCGGCATGCGCCGCGTAGTGACCGCGCTGGCGGCCGCGGCCTGACCGGGGGCGGCGACGAGCGCGGGCGGCTCCGGCGACCCCGAGCACTGGCCTTCGATCGGCGCGAGCGCGGGCGGGTTGAGCAGCCGCACCGCGTCGACGCAGTCGAGGAAGGGGTACTGCCGGCCGCTCACCGGATCGGTCACCCGCGTGGGCGACAGGCGCATCGCCTCCATGCGCTCGGCGGGCCCCGACGCCGGCGCCGCCTGTTTCAGCGCGGTCGCGCAGGCCGCCATCATCGGTGCCGCGAACGACGTGCCGGCCCAGCTCAGCGTGCCGCCGCCGAGGCGCGCGGAGGTCACGTAGGCGCCGGCGGCGTAGAGATCGGTGGTGGCGCTGCGGTTGCTGAAGCAGGCGGGCTGGCGCGGCGCGGTCGAGGCCTCGGAGCAACTGAAGACGCTCACCGGCCCTCCGCTGAAGTCCCACGTCGCGCCCGCGCTGAAGACGTCACGGATGCAGGCCGGCAGCGCCATCGCGTTCGGGTTGGACTGGTTGCCGGCCGACGCGGTCACCACGGCGCCGCGGTCGATGAGCGCGGCCACCGCCTGCGCCATCGCCTGCGCGGTCGCGCCGCTCGCATCGCAGTCCCCCGGATAGAGCGTGCTGATCGTGCCGAGGCTCATGTTCACGGCGTCCACGTCCGCATGGTTCGTCGCGAGCCAGTCGAGCGCGGCGATGACGTCCGAGACGCAGCAGAACGCGTTCTTCGAATCCATCACCTTCACCGCGACGAGCGAGGCGCGCGGCAGGGCGCCGCGCGGCGCGTCGATGCCTTCGCCGACGATGATCGCGGAGACGTGCGTGCCGTGCGCATGGTCGTCCTGCGCCGAGCCCGGGCCGCCCTGGCTGGCCGTGCCGTTCGGACAACAGCCGCCGCCGCCGATGCGCGAGCAGAAGCAGCGCTCGCCCACCACGCGATTGCGCAGGTCGGGGTGGTTGAGGTCGACGCCCGTGTCGACCACGGCGACCTTCATGCCTGCGCCGTCCAGACCGAGCGGCATCAGCGGGGCGACGGCGTTGAGCACGGACGATTCGTCCGGGGCCAAGGCATGCCCGCCGCCCGGCAGGTCGGCGTCGATCGCCGCGACGTCCGGATGGCGGCGCAGGCGCGCGAGGGCCCGTGCATCGATGTCCGCGGCGAACGCGCCCACCAGCGCGAAGCGGCGACGCATGCGGTAGCTGCCGGGCTCGAGGCTGCGCTCGGTGCGCGCGACGGCCGTTTCGATCGCCATCGTGCGCAGCGCGGCGTTGCGAGTCAGCAGCAGCGGCTGACCCGCGGACGCGAGGCTCACCAGCACGCGGCTCGTGCCCCGGACCTGCACGGTGTGTTCGACCTGCTCGGACACGCGCGCCGCCGATGCGGTGCCGGCCCACAGCAGCAGGACCATGAACAGGCATGCGATGCGACCCATGCGACGCCCCGCGCTTCGTTCCCAGGAAGCCCGACGATACGCGCGTTGCGGCCGCGGGTTCGGTCCCGCCCGCACGGCGGGGTGGCCGCGCTCCGGTCGCGGCGGTAGCCCCCGCCGGATGGAACGCCGCATTGCCGTCGTGCCGCCGACCGCCACATCGCATCCGGTACGCTCCGGCTCCTGACTTCCGGAGCCCGCCATGCGCCGCCTTCCCCTGGTTCTCGCCTGCCTCGTCCCCCTGGCGGCCGCCGCGCAGGCGGGCCCGTCGTCGTCCAAGCCGCAGCTGTGGGCGATCGGCACGGCGCCGTCGGCCGCGCGCATCGAAGCCGACGTGCGCAAGCTCGTCTCGTTCGGCACGCGGCACACGCTGTCGAGCCAGACCGATCCGGTGCGCGGCATCGGCGCGGCGACGCGCTGGGTGCATGCGGAGTTCGAGCGCATCTCGAAGGACTGCGGCGGCTGCCTGGAAGTGCGTTACGTCAAGGGCACCGTGCAGGGCGAGCCACGCATCCCGGGGCCGCTCGAGGTGGTGAGCGTGATCGCGATCCAGCGAGGCACGAGCGATCCGAACCGCTACGTGATGATGAGCGGCGACATCGACTCGCGCGTCACCGACGTGATGAACGCGACGGCCGATGCGCCGGGCGCCAACGACAACGCGTCGGGCCTCGCCGGCACGCTGGAAGCCGCGCGCGTGCTCACGAAGTACAAGTTCCCAGGCTCGATCGTCTATGGCGCGCTGTCGGGCGAGGAGCAGGGCCTGTTCGGCGGCAAGTTCCTCGCCGAGCAGGCCAAGAAGGAGGGCTGGCGCATAGAGGCCGTGCTCAACAACGACATGATCGGCAACTCGGCCGGTATCACCGGCGTTGTAGACAACACCACCGCGCGCGTCTTCTCGGAAGGCACGCGTGCGAACGAGACGAAAGAGGAGGCGAACCAGCGCCGCTTCACCGGCGGCGAGATGGATTCGCCGTCGCGCAACCTCGGGCGCTACATCGACCGCATGGCCGACTTCGTGCCGAACCTGGACGTGATGATGGTCTACCGGCTCGACCGCTTCGGCCGCGGCGGCCACCACCGTCCCTTCAACGACCTCGGCTGGCCGGGCGTACGCGTGATGGAGACGAACGAGAACTACGACCGCCAGCACCAGGACGTGCGTGTCGAGAACGGCAAGCCCTACGGCGACGTCATCGAAGGCGTCGACTTCGCCTACGCCGCCAAGCTCACCGCGCTCAACGCGGTGAGCCTCGCTTCGCTCGCGTGGGCGCCGCCGCCGCCGGCCGACGTGAAGATCGAGGGCGCGGTGAGCGCCGACACCACGCTCAAGTGGGCGCGCCCGACCGCAAAGCAGGCGCCGAACCTCGCCGGCTACAAGCTCTACTGGCGCCTCACCACCGACCCGCAGTGGACGCATTCGCGTTACGTCGGCGACGTCGGCGAGTTCACGCTGAAGAACACCATCATCGACAACTACTTCTTCGGCGTGGCCGCGGTGGCGAAGGACGGCACCGAGAGCCCGGTGGTCTTCCCCGGCGCGGCGGGAAGCTTCGGCGGGTACTGATCCGCCCGTCGGCCGGGCCGGGCAGCTTGTGAAGGGACGGGCGCATAATGGGTTCCTGACTTCCGGACCCGCTCGTGATCCCATCGTTCGACCTGCTGTTCCAGTGCTCGCCCAACGCCTACATGGTGCTGGACCGCGAGCTTCGGTACGTGGAGGCGAACGAGGCCTATTCGCTCCTCGTGGGCGTGCCCCGCGCGCGCCTGCTCGGACAACGGCTGTTCGACCTGTTCCCGGGCAGCGTGGAGGTCGACGGCACGTCGCAAGCGGACGTTCTCCGGCGATCGCTGGAGCGCGCCCTCGAGACCGGCGAGCGCGACGCGCTCGCGCTGATCCCGTACGCGATCACGGTGTCCACGCCCGAAGGCGAGGTCACCGACATGCGGTACTGGAGCGCCACGCACACGCCGTTGCGGAACGACGCGGGCCAGGTCGTGGCGGTGCTGCAGCACACGATGGACGTCACCGAGGTGCACCGGCTCCGCGAGGCACTTCGCGCGGCGCGCGATGCCACCGGGCTGACCCGCGAGCAGCAGGAGGGTGCGGTGCTGTCGCGCGCGGCCGCCGTGCAGCGCGACAACGACCGCCTGTCGGCGCGCCTGAGTTTCCTCGACGACCTGTTCGATCAGGCACCGGGCTTCATGGCCGTCCTGCGCGGGCCCGACCTCGTCTTCGAGATCGCGAACGACGCGTACGAAGCGCTGGTCGGGCGCTACCGCTTCCTCGGCCGGCCACTGCGCGAGGTCCTTCCGGAGGTGGTCGAACAGGGCTTCATCCAGCTGCTCGAGCGCGTCCGCGAGACGGGGCGACCCTTCATCGGCCGCGGAATGCCGGTGGTGCTCGACGACGGCGACGGCTGCCGCGTCACGCGCTTCGTCGATTTCGTCTACCAGCCGGTGCGCGGTGCGGACGGGCAGGTCGATGCCATCTTCGTGCAGGGCAGCGACGTGACCGAGCGCGAAGCCGCGCTCGCGGCATCGCGCGAGAGCGAGGCCCGCTTCCGCACCATCGCCGACCTCGTCCCGCAGATGATCTGGTCCACGCGCGCCGACGGCTATCACGATTACTACAACCAGCGCTGGTACGACTTCACCGGCGTGCCCGCGGGCTCGACGGACGGCGAGGCCTGGGCGGGGATGTTCCATCCCGACGACCAGCCCGGCGCCTGGGCACGCTGGCGGCACAGCCTCGCCACCGGCGAGCCGTACGCGGTGGAATACCGCCTGCGCGATCGGGATGGCCAGTACCGCTGGGTGCTCGGCCGCGCTTTGCCGGTGCGCGAAGGGGACGGCCCCATCACGCGTTGGATGGGCACCTGCACCGAGATCGACGACCTCAAGCGCGTGCAGCAGAGACTCGAGCGCACCGAAATCGCCCTGCGCGAGGCCGACCGCCAGAAGGATCGGTTCCTCGCCACGCTCGCGCACGAGTTACGCAACCCGCTGGCACCGATCGTCACCGCGGTCCAGTTGCTGCGCATGGCGCCCGATCGCATCGACACCGTGCGCCAGGCGACCGAAGTGATCGATCGCCAGTCCCACCACATGCGGCTGCTCGTCGAGGACCTGATGGATGTCTCGCGGGTGACGAGCGGGCTCGCCGGCCTGCAACGCCGGGAGGTGCGGCTCGGGGACGTGGTGGCGGCGGCCATCGAGCAGACGCAGCCGCTTCTGCAGCGGCATTCGCACGCTTTCGACCACGTCGACGGCGTCGGCGAGCTCGTGCTCGCCGCAGACCCGGTGCGCCTCACGCAGGTGCTGACGAACCTGCTGACGAACGCGGCCAAGTACACGCCCGCGGGCGGGACGATCCGCCTCGCGTCCTTGGTCGAGGACCAGGTGGTGGTGCTCCGCCTGACCGACAACGGCGTGGGCATGGACGCGGCGCTGCTCGACCGCGTCTTCGAACTCTTCGCACAGGCCGAGACGACGCCCGAGCGGCACCACGGCGGACTGGGCATCGGCCTGGCGCTGGCGCGCAGCCTTGCGCAGCTGCACGGCGGGACGCTCGTGGCCTCCAGCCCCGGCCCCGGATGCGGCTCGACCTTCGAACTGCGCCTGCCCATCGCGACCGCGGCGATCGCCGTCGACTGAGTCGTCGTCCGGCAACGGGACGGCGCCCGCACCGTGTCCCCAGGCAGCCTCTCCCACGGCCTGCCGGCCTGTGGTTGACGAACTCCGGCGTGACATGCCGGGGAGGCCTGTCGAAGGTGGAAAACGCGGCCGTTCGGCGCGACATGGGCGTCGCGGGGACCGTGATACCTTCGGCGCCCTCTTCACAGACCCGAAGCCCGCATGTCGAACGATACGGCTCCCCTGATCGCGATCGTCCAGCAGGACCAGTCCGCCATCCTCGACGCCTGGCTGGGCGAACTCGCGCAGAGCGCGGCGACGTTGCGCGGCCGGGTGACCAAGGAGGAGCTCGCGCAACGCGCGCGCGAGATGCTGCAGCAGCTGGTGCAGGGCCTGTCGGCCGGCGCCGACGGCACGACAGGCGCGGACTTCACTGCGCTCGACCGCTTCTTCGACGACTTCGCCCGCGACCGCGTGCTGCAGGGTTTCAATGCGGAGGAGACGGCCACGTTCGTGCTGTCCCTCAAGCGCCCGGTCTTCGCACGCCTGCAGCAGCGCCTCGGCGGCGACGCCGCGGGCCTCGCGGCGGGCATGTGGGATGCGACGCAGCTGATCGACAAGCTCGCCCTGCGCTGCATCGGCGCCTTCCAGCGCATGCGCGAGTCGGTGATCGAACGCCAGCAGGCCGAGCTGCTCGAACTCTCCACCCCCGTGGTGAAGCTGTGGGACGGCGTGCTCGCGTTGCCGATCATCGGCACGCTGGATTCGAGCCGCACCCAGACGATGATGGAAGCGCTGCTCACCCGCATCGCCGACACGGGCTCGGCGATCGCGATCATCGACATCACCGGCGTGCCCACCGTCGACACGCTGGTCGCGCAGCACCTGATCAAGACCGTCACCGCGATCCGACTGATGGGCGCCGAATGCATCATCAGCGGCGTGCGCCCGCAGATCGCGCAGACGATCGTCCACCTCGGCGTCGACCTCGGCAACGTCACCACCAAGGCGAACCTGGCCGACGCGCTCGCGCTGGCGCTCACGCGCAGCGGCCTGACGGTCTCCAAGTCCACGCGCGGCGCCTGACGTGGACCGCATCCCCATCTTGCGGATGGGTGACGTATTGCTCGTCACCATCCAGGTCGACATGCACGACCGCATCGCCCTGCAGCTGCAGGACGACCTGACGCGGATGATCGACAAGACCGGCGCGCGCGGCGTGGTCATCGACATCTCCGCGCTCGAGATGGTCGACTCGTTCATCGGCCGCCTGATCGCCGACACGTCGGCGATGAGCCGAGTGCTCGACGCGGCGACCGTCGTGGTCGGCATGCGCCCGGCGGTGGCGATCACGCTCGTCGAGCTGGGCGTCGCCATGCCCGGCGTGAAGACCGCGCTCGATGTCGAGAAGGGCCTGGCCCTGCTGCAGGCGGAACGGCCCGCGGACGCGGGCGAATGAGCGCCGACGCAGGACGCATGCCGCTGCGCAGCGAGCAGGACATCGTGCTGGCGCGCCAGCAGGTGCGCCAGCTCGCGCTGCAGCTGAAGTTCTCACTGGTCGACCAGACCAAGATGGTCACCGCGGCGAGCGAGCTCGCGCGCAATGCGTTGGTCTACGGCGGCGGCGGCGACATGGACTGGACGATCGTGCGCAACGGCACGAAGTCCGGCCTGCAGCTGTCGTTCGTCGACCAGGGCCCGGGCATCCCGGACCTCGCACTCGCGCTCACCGACGGCTGGACCTCCGGCAGCGGCCTCGGCCTCGGGCTGTCGGGCACGCGTCGTCTCGTGAACGATTTCGAGCTCCACAGCGCGCCCGGCGAGGGCACGCGCGTGGTCATCACCCGATGGACGTGATGCAGGCCGATCCCGGGCTGTGGCAGGTGGCGGACATCGACGACGCCACGCAGGTGGGCGCTGCGCGCCGCATCGCGGCGCGGCTCGCCGAATTCGCGGAACTCCCCGAAACGATTGCCGGGCAGCTCGGCCTCGTCGTCGTCGAGCTCGCCACCAACCTCTTCAAGCATGCACAGCGCGGCCGCCTGTTCGTGCGGGTGGAGGGGCAGGGCGAGGCGGCGGTCGCCGACGTCGTCGCGGTCGACGACGGTCCGGGCATGGACCTGGAGCGCTGCTTCCACGACGGCTTTTCCACGTTCGGCACGAGCGGCACCGGCCTCGGCGCGGTGCGCCGCGCCGCGACGCTGTTCGACGCCTATTCCGACGCGCGCGGCAGCGTGCTGTTCGCGCGACTCGGGACTCAGCCGGGCCCGCGGCGCGGCTCCATCGCCATTCCGCTCAAGGGCGAACTCGAGAGCGGGGACTGCTGGCAGTTCATTGCGACCGAGGGCGGCTGGTCGGCCGCGGTCGTCGACGGCCTCGGGCACGGCGCCGATGCGGCGGTGGCGTCGCGGACGGTCGCCGAGGCCCATCGCGAGTTTCCCGCGTCGCCTGCACGCTGCATCGCCGCCGCGCACGAGCGCAGCCGCGCCACCCGCGGGTCCGCCGCGTCCGTCGTCGTCCACGACGCGCGCGATGCGAGCCTCGTGCACGCGGGTGTCGGCAACGTCGCGGTATCGCTGGTGGGGCTCCAGGAGGGCCGTGGTGTCGCCAGTCAGAACGGCACGGTCGGCGGCGTCTGCCCCGCGGTGCGCGAGACGCGTCTCGACGCGCCGCCGCGCACGCTCGTGGTCATGCACAGCGACGGCCTGAGCGCGCGCTGGTCGGTCCATGCACATCCCGGGCTGCGCTCACGCCATCCGCAGGTGGTTGCGGCCACTTTGTTCCGCGATGCGCATCGCACGCGCGACGACGCGACGGTGCTGGTGATCGAAACGGGAGCGCCCGCATGAGCGACGCCGCCGCACGACTGCAGGCCGAGCTGGACGCCGCGCGGGCGCAGGTCGAAGCGCTCAATGCCGAACTCGCGGAGACCAACAACGGCGTGCTGGCCCTGTATTCGGAGCTGGACCAGCAGGCCGAGGAGCTGCGGCAGGTGTCCGAGCTCAAGAGCCGCTTCCTGTCGTACATGAGCCACGAATTCCGCACGCCGCTCGTGGCGATCCAGAGCATGGGCCGGCTGCTTCTGGACCGGCTCGACGGTCCCCTGACCGAGGAGCAGGAGCGCCAGGTCGTCTTCGTGCAGGAGGCGGCGGGCGAGCTGAGCGAGATGGTCGACGACCTGCTCGACCTGGCGAAGGTGGAGGCCGGGAAAATCACCGTGTCGCCGGACTGGTTCGAGCTGATCGACCTGTTCGCCGCGCTGCGCGGGATGTTCAAGCCGATCGCGACGGCGGGCGACGTGGCGGTGGTGTTCGAGGAACCCGTCGGCGTGCCGCCGATGTTCTCGGACAACCAGAAGGTCGCGCAGATCCTGCGCAACTTCATCTCGAACGCCTACAAGTTCACGGAACGCGGCTCGATCACCGTCTCCGCGCGGCTCGAAGGCACGGACATGATCCGGTTCTCGGTCGCGGACACCGGCATCGGCATCGCGCAGGACGACCTCGGCCACCTGTTCGAGGACTTCGTGCAGCTGCATTCGGCGCGCAGCCGCCGCGGCACCGGCCTCGGCCTGTCGCTGTGCCGCCGCTTCGCGCAACTGCTCGGCGGGCGCGTCGAGGTGGAGAGCACCCCGGGCGTCGGCTCGACGTTCCATGCGATCCTGCCGTGCCTGCCTCCGCCGGAGGCGGAGCCCGTCCCGGAGAGCGCGCCGTGATCGGCCAGATCCAGGTCGACCGCCCCATCCTGGTGGTCGATGACACCAATTCGACCCGCTACTCGACGGTGCGCGTCCTGCGCGCGGCCGGCGTGGAGGTGCTCGAGGCGACGAACGGCCAGCAGGCGCTGCAGATGGCGCCCGGCTGCGGCGCCATCGTGCTCGACGTCAACCTGCCCGACATCGACGGCTTCGAGGTCTGCAGGCTGCTGCGCGCGGGTGCGGTCAATGCGCGCGTACCGGTCATCCATCTCTCCGCGCAGCGCCTGCGCGACGAGGACAAGATCCGCGGCCTCGAATCGGGCGCGGACGCGTATCTCACCCATCCGGCCGAGCCGGGTGTGCTGGTCGCGACGATCAACGCCTTGTTGCGCGCGCGCGCCGCGGAGCAGGCGGAACTGCGCTCGCGCGCCCGCTTCGAAGCCGTGTTCCGCACCGCCCCGGTGGGCATCGCGCTCGTCTCCGCGTCCGGCGAGCCGCGCGAGAGCAATGCGGAGATGCACCGCATCCTCGGCATCGAATCCGGCGCGGACGCCGACACTGCGCTGCGATCGCGCCTCGCCGACGTGCTCGTGCAGTGCCGGGGTGTCGGCACCGCGCGGCACGCGTCGACGATGGTCACCGACGTCCGCGCCAATCGCGTGGTCTACCTCGATTGCCGGGTCACCGACCTCGACGACGACACGCGACTGCTGGTCGTCGTCGACGCCACGACCAAGCACCTCTTGGAGGTCGAGCGCGAGCGCCTGCTGCAGAGCGAGCGCAGTGCGCGCCACAGTGCGGAGGAGGCGAGCCGCGCGAAGGATTCGTTCCTCGCCCTGCTGTCGCACGAGCTGCGCAATCCGCTCGCGCCGATCAGTTCGGCCGCCAAGCTGTTGCAGATGGCGCCCGGCGATTCGTCGGTGGTCGAGCGGGCCAGCGGCGTGATCGTGCGGCAGGTGCGGCACATGAAGGAACTCGTCGACGATCTCATGGACGTCTCGCGGGTGACTCGCGGCCTCGTGGAGCTCGAGCGCACGCCGGTCGAGCTTCGCCCGGTGCTCGACGCCGCCGTGGAGCAGGTGCGCCCGCTGATCGAGTCGCGCGCCCATGCGTTCACGCTGGTCGCCCCGACGGCGCCGGTGGTCGTCGACGGCGATCGCACGCGACTCGTGCAGGTCGTCGCGAACCTGCTCAACAACGCGGCGAAGTACACCCCGACGGGCGGCTCCATCCGCCTGGAGTTGAGCTTCGATGCGAACGAAGCGATCGTGCGCGTCCGCGACGACGGCTTGGGGATCGCGCCGGAACTCCTGCCGCACATCTTCGAACTGTTCACCCAGGCGGAGCGCACGCCCGACCGCGCGCAGGGCGGTCTCGGCGTGGGACTCGCACTGGTGCGAAGCGTCGTGCAGCTGCACGGCGGTCGCGTGCAGGCCGCAAGCGCCGGTGAAGGCCACGGCAGTACGTTCACCGTCGCACTGCCGACGACATCGGCGGTGGCCGTCGCGCCGCCCGAGCGCATGCTGGCGGGACGGTCGTTCGACGCGCACGCCGTGCTGCTGGTCGACGACAACACGGATGCGGCATCGACGCTGGCCGAAGTGCTTCGGCTCGCGGGCCACGCGGTGCGCGTGGCGAACGACGCGCAGGTCGCACTGGACCTCGTCAGGTCCGGCGACGCCCGGTTCGACGTCTTCGTGTTGGACATCGGCCTGCCGGGCATGACCGGCTACGAGTTGGCCGGGCGCCTGCACGACGACCCGCGCACGCACGGCGCGGTCTTCATCGCACTGACCGGCTACGGCCAGCAGGCCGATCAGGACCAGTCGCGCGAAGCCGGGTTCGACCGCCACCTCGTCAAGCCCGTGCGCGAGCTCGACCTGCTCGACGCGATCGCTTCGCTCACCGCGGCGCGCGCCGCGGGCTGAGCCTCAGCGCGTGGTGCGTTCGCGCTCGATTGCGCGCCAGCCGATGTCGTGGCGGTGGAATTCGCCGTCCCAACTGATGCCGGCGACGAGGGCATACGCGCGTGACTGCGCTTCGGCGACGCTCTCGCCCAGTGCGCAGCAGCACAGCACGCGGCCACCGCTCGTCTCCACGTGCTCGCCGACGAGCGTGGTGCCGGCATGGAAGACCTTGCTGCCCGGTTCCTCGGGCACGTCCCACTGGTTGACCACGTCGCCGGTGCGCGGCGCGTCGGGATAGTTCGCCGCCGCCATCACCACGCCGAGCGACGCGCGCGGATCCCACTCGGCCTGCACGAGATGCAGGCGCTCGGCGATCGCCGCTTCGACAAGGTCGACCAGATCGGACCGCAGTCGCAGCATCACCGGCTGCGTCTCCGGGTCGCCGAATCGCACGTTGAATTCGATGACCTTCGGCGCGCCTTCCGCATCGATCATCAGGCCCGCGTACAGGAAGCCGGTGAAGGGCACGCCGTCGGCCGCCATGCCCCGCACGGTCGGCTCGACGACCTCGCGCATCACGCGCGCATGCACCTCGGGCGTCACCACCGGCGCGGGCGAGTAGGCGCCCATGCCGCCGGTGTTCGGGCCGGTGTCGCCATCGCCCACGCGCTTGTGGTCCTGGCTCGTGGCCATCGGCAGCGCGGTGCTGCCGTCGACCATCGAGATGAAGCTCGCTTCCTCACCATCGAGGAATTCCTCGATCACCACGCGGGCGCCCGCCGCACCGAACGCATTGCCGGCGAGCATGTCGCGCACGGCGGCCTCGGCCTCATCCTGGGTCATCGCCACGATGACGCCCTTGCCGGCAGCGAGGCCGTCGGCCTTGATCACGATCGGCGCACCCTTCTCGCGCACGTAGGCGAGCGCGGCCTCGACGTCCGTATGCACGGCGTAGTGCGCGGTCGGGATGCCGTGGCGCGCCAGGAAGTCCTTCGCGAACGCCTTGCTGCCCTCGAGCTGCGCGGCCGCGGCGGTGGGGCCGAAGACGCGATGCCCCGCCGCGCGGAACCGGTCGACCACGCCTGCCACCAGTGGCGCCTCGGGCCCGACCACGGTGAGCGCGATGCCCTCGCACTCGACCAGCGCGAGCAGGCCATCGATATCGGTCGCGCGCACGTCGACGTTGCGGCACTTCGCCTCGCGCGCCGTGCCCGCGTTGCCGGGCGCGACGAGCACCTGCGAGACGCGCGTCGACTGGGCGATCTTCCAGGCGAGCGCGTGCTCGCGACCGCCGGAACCGATGACGAGGATCTTCATGCGCGACCGAGAAAGCAGGGGAGCCCCCATTTTACGGGAGGGCGCGGCGGCCGATCCCGTCAGGCGCCCGTGCCGCAGGCCTGGGACCCCAGCACGCGGGCGGAGACGGCGTAGCCGAAGGCATCGTGCGGAATCCACAGCAGGCGTTCGACCGCGTCGCCGCCGCGCCGTCCGGTGACCTGAATCGCGAGCGGGTAGTAGCCGTCGGCCGCCGGCGCGGCGCCCATGCGGGGCTCGCATCGCAGGTCGATCGCCCGCGACCGGCAGCGACGCGCGAGCGGCGTCGACGCGCTCCCGCAGGTCGCCGTGGTGCGCACGCTCGTGGCCACCCGCAACACGCTGCGCAGGCGTCCCTCGTATTCCTCGTAGAACGACTGCACGCCGCGCTCCAGCGCCGCCGTGTGCTGGCGCCCGCGCACGACGAACGCCGGTCGCGCGGGGCCGAGCATCGCGATGCCGACCTCGCCGTCGCTGCCCAGCGGGACGCCGCGGAACGAGGCGCGGATCGTCGCAGCGTCCCCGCCGCGCGCGGGCGGCGCGAGCACGAACAGGTCCGCCGCACGCACGGCGACGTCGCCCTGCGCCGGCGTGCACACCGCGACATGGCGGTCGCCCTGCGGC
>NZ_BAAGAB020000042.1:0-25367 GCF_047159895.1 Lysobacter xanthus | reverse complement strand
CGACCAGAAGCGGCAACGGGGGCAGGCGCCAGAGGGCGAGGCCGAGAACAAGAACGATGGCGACCGTGGCCCACTTGCGCGACGCCTCGACGGGCACAAGGGCGAGCATGGACGCGTGGCCTGTGTCGGTGGAGAGCACGGGAGCGGGGGCGCCGTCCTGCTCTGCGCGGAGGGCGCCCTGCGCGCCGGCGCCGGGCTGCTCCGCGTCCATACGCGCGACGCGCACCTGGGCGCGCTGCTCGCTCGCCTGCCGGAAGCGATGGTGGTCCCCGAGGACCACGGGTTCGACCCCGACTGGGCGGACGTCGTCGCCATCGGACCCGGGCTCGGGCAGGGCAACTGGGGGTTCGCGCACCTGCACCGCCTGATCGAGAGCGGGCGGCCGTGCGTCCTCGACGCGGATGCGCTGAACCTGCTCGCGCGCCACGACCTGTCGGCACCGAAGGACGCGGTGTTGACGCCGCATCCGGGCGAGGCCGCGCGCCTGCTCGGCACGTCCGTCGCCGACGTCCAGCGCGACCGCTTCGGCGCCACAGCCCGGCTGGCGACGCGGCATCGCGCGGTGGTGGTCCTCAAGGGCGCGGGCACCGTGATCGCGGCGCCGGACCGCGCGCCCGTCGTCCTCGATGCGGGCAATCCCGGCATGGCGACCGGCGGCATGGGCGACGTGCTCGCCGGAGTCATCGCAGGACTGCGCGGGCAGGGTCTGGACGCGTTCGGCGCCGCCTCCGCGGGCGCGTTGCTGCATTCGGTGGCCGCGGACGTGGCCGCCGAGGCGGGTCAGCGCGGTCTGCTGCCGACCGACGTCCTGACGCACCTGCGTCCGCTCGCGAATCCCGCATGAAGCGATTCCTGCCGGACCCCGAGGCGACCGATGCCCTCGGCCGGGCATTGGCGGTGACGCGTCCGCGGCGCGCGGTCGTCCACCTGCGAGGCGACCTCGGGGCCGGGAAATCGAGCCTCGCCCGGGCACTGCTGCGGGAACTCGGCGTGCAGGGCACGATCCGCAGCCCCACGTACACGCTCGTCGAGCGCTATTCGCTCGCGGACGGCGAGGCCCTGCACCTCGACCTGTACCGGATTGGCGACCCGGGCGAGCTCGACTACCTCGGGCTGGAGGAAGCGGACGTCGCACTCTGGCTGGTCGAGTGGCCGGACCGCGGGCGCGGGCGATTGCCGGACGCGGATCTCGTGGTGGACCTGCAGGTCGAGGGGAACGGGCGCCAAGCGGTGCTCGAGCCCGCGTCACCGGGCGGTCACGCGTGGATCGCCCGCCTCGGAGACGCCTTCACATCTGGCGATCTTCACGTCTGACGGAGAAACAGGCGGCAGGTCACGGATTCCAAAGGGAAATTGCGCTTGCATTGACGCCCCTGCAGTGGTTGACTAAGTGCCATGCGCGTGAAGGCCGACACTGTGCAAAAGCTCGTCCTTGGGGCGGCCCTCGTGGTCGCGCTGGTCTGGAACCTCGCCCAAGCGGCGGAAGTGCGCGGCGTCCAGCTGAGCCGTGGGGCCACGGGCACCCGCGCCGAGATCGCCCTCGACGCCGTTCCCGGCGACTACCGACTCATCCGTCTCTCCGCCCCCGACCGCCTCGTGGTCGACCTGCCGGCCTCGTCCGTCCGTCGTGGCGCCTCGTTGCCGTCGCCGTCGGGCGTGGTGACCGGCGTGCGCTACGGCCAGCCGTCGCCCGGCGTGGCCCGCATCGTCTTCGATCTCGGCCAGCCGGTCGCCGCACTCAACCCGCGACTCGAACCCTCGGGTGCCGCGGCGCGACTGGTGATCGAGTGGCCGGGCGATGCCGAACCCGCGTCCACGATCGCCACCATTCCGGCGCCGGCCGTCCCGGCGCCGCGTACCCTCGACGCCGTGGTCGCGACCCTTCCGGCCCCGACCCTCGGCTCGCCCGCGGTGGTCGCCGTGCCGACGTCCGCGCCTGTCGTCGCGTCGTCCTCGGCGTCCGTGGCGGCGGTTCCGTCGCCGTCGTCGCCCAGCGGCCCCGCCGCCTCGCTTCCGCGAGAGGTCGGGCCGTCGGCGGTCTCCACGCCAGCCGCAGTGCTCGCCCGCCCGGTCATCGCATCGAGCGCGGTGCCCGCGACCGCGCTCCCGCCGCCCGTGAAGTCGCTTCGCGACGCCTCGGGCCGGCCGCTGCGTCCGCTGGTCATCGCCATCGACGCAGGCCACGGTGGCCAGGATCCGGGTGCGCACGGCCCCGGCGGCCGTCGCGAGAAGGACATCACGCTGGCGATCGCGCGCGAGCTCGCCCGCCAGGTCAACGCGACGCCCGGTTACAAGGCGCACCTGACGCGCGATTCCGACTTCTTCATTCCGCTCAACGAGCGCGCCCGCATCGCCAAGCGCGCCGGCGCCGACATGTTCGTGTCGATCCACGCGGACGCGGCCGAGAACCCGGCCGCCCGCGGCTCGTCCGTGTTCGTGCTCTCGCTCAAGGGGGCCTCGTCGCAGCGGGCGCGCTGGCTCGCCGACAAGGAAAACGCCGCGGACCTGATCGGCGGCGTGCGCGTGGAGCCGGGCAACACGCTCGCGTCGGTGCTGCTCGATCTCACCCAGAGCGGCAACCTCAAGGCGTCCGAGGACGTCGCCGGCCAGGTGCTGTCGGGGTTGGCGCGACTGGGGCCGAACCACAAAGCCTCGGTGGAGCGCGCGAACTTCGCGGTGCTCCGGACGTCGGACATTCCCGCGATGCTGGTCGAGACGGCCTTCATCTCGAATCCCGAGGAAGAGCAGCGCCTGAGCGACCCGTCGCAGCAGGCGGCGATCGCGCGCGCCGTGTTCGGTGGCATCAACGGCTACTTCGTCCGCACGCCGCCGCCGGGCACGATGCTCGCGGCCCGCGCGGAGGCCGAGAGCGTGGCGCGTGCCGAGGCCGACGTGGTGGCGGGCAGCGGTCGCGCCGGCGGCAGCCGCTGACACCGTCCTGCGCGTCCGGCCGCGGGCGCGACTATCATCGACGGCCGTGACCGCGCCACGCGCGCGATGACTCCCGCCGTGCCGATCCGACAGCTCCCCGACGTCCTCATCAACCAGATCGCAGCCGGCGAGGTCGTCGAGCGCCCGGCGTCCGTTGTGAAGGAACTCGTGGAGAACGCGCTCGACGCCGGCGCGGGCCGCGTGGACATCGACCTGGAGGACGGCGGCACGCGGCTCATCCGCATCCGCGACGACGGGCTCGGCATCGAGGCCGCCGACCTCCCGCTCGCGGTGCAGCGGCACGCGACCAGCAAGATCGCCTCGCTCGACGATCTCGAAGGCGTCGCGACGCTCGGCTTCCGCGGCGAAGCCTTGCCGTCGATCGCATCGGTGAGCCGTTTCGCGATGATCTCCCGCACGCGCGATGCCGAGCACGGGCTCGCGATCGAGGTGGACGGCGGCCTCGTCGGCAAGCCTGCACCGCGTCCGCATCCGCAGGGCACGACGGTCGAGGTGCGCGACCTGTTCTACAACGTGCCGGCGCGCCGCAAGTTCCTCAAAGCCGAACGCACCGAGCTCTCGCACATCGAGGACTGGCTGCGCCAGCTCGCGCTCGCACGGCCGGACGTCGAGCTGCGCGTCTCGCACAACGGCAAGGCGTCGCGACGCTGGAAAGGCGAGCGCGACCTGCTCTCCGGCGAACGCATGCACGAAGCGCTCGGCCCGGATTTCGTGCGCCATTCGCTGCGGGTGGAGCAGGGCGACCTCGGCGACGGTCGCGGCCTGCGCCTGCAGGGCTGGATCGCCGAGCCGTCGTACAACCGCGCGAGCACCGACCAGCAGTTCCTATTCGTCAACGGTCGCGCGGTGCGCGATCGCAGCGTGGCACATGCGGTGCGGCAGGCGTATGCCGACGTGCTGTTCCACGGGCGTCATCCCGCCTACGTGCTGTTCCTCTCGCTCGATCCTCGACGCGTCGACGTCAACGTGCATCCCGCCAAGCACGAGGTGCGCTTCCGCGACGGTCGGCTGATCCACGACTTCGTCTACCGCACGCTGCAGGCGATTCTCGCGGAAACGCGCGCCGGCGCCGCGGCCGTCGCGCTGCCGACGGGCGAGGCCGTCGCGTTGGCATCGGCGCCGTCTTGGCTGCCGCCGCCGCGACAGTCGCCACTCGGCCTGCACGTCGCCGAAACCCGGGCGGCCTACGAGGCGCTGTACGCGGTCGGCGATCGTGCGGCATCACCGATCGCGCCCGCGGTCGCGGCGAACGACGAGCCGACGCTGCCACCGCTCGGCTATGCGGTCGCCCAATTGCACGGGATATACATCCTTGCAGAGTGTGCCGACGGGCTGATCGTGGTCGACATGCACGCCGCGCACGAACGCATCGGCTACGAGAAGCTCAAGGCCGCACACGACGGCGAAGGCCTGCGCACGCAGCCGCTGCTGGTGCCACAGGTCGTCGCGGTGTCCGAGCGCGAGGCCGAAGTCGCCGAGCGCGAAATCGCGACGCTCGCGACGTTGGGCTTCGAGGTCACGCGCACCGGTCCGCAATCGCTGATGCTGCGCTCGGTGCCGGCGCTGCTCGCGCAGGGCGACAGCGAGGGCCTGCTGCGCGACGTGCTCGCCGACCTGCGCGAACACGGCGAGACCCGGCGCATTTCGGCAGCGCGCGACGAACTGCTCGCGACGATGGCCTGCCACCATGCCGTGCGCGCCAACCGTCGGCTCACGCTGCCGGAGATGAATGCGCTGTTGCGTGAGATGGAGGCCACCGAGCGCTCCGGCCAGTGCAATCACGGACGCCCGACCTGGGCGCGCTTTTCGCTGGCGGAGATGGACCGATGGTTCCTTCGCGGACGCTGAGCCGATTCCTCTTCGCCGCGTGCGTGGCGCTCGTGGCCGCCTGCGGCAAGCCACCCGCGCCCGCCGTCGCGAAGCCGCCGCCGGCCGCATTCCTGCGCGAGCAGGAGGCCTGGCGCGTCGAGCGCCTGCGTGAACTCACCGCGCCCGAGGGCTGGACCTCGCTCGTCGGCCTGCACTGGCTCGACCCCGGCGCGCATTACGCCGGCAAGGCCGACAGCAACGGCATTCGCCTCGCCGTCGGCCCCGCGCAGTTCGGCCTGTTCGACGTCGACGCCTCCGGCGTGCGCTTCGTGCCTGCCGCGCGCAGCGGGCTCAGGATCGACGGCAAGCCCGCGCGCCCGACCCGATTGCGTGCCGACGACGACGAGGGCGGGGCCAGCCGGATCGGCTTCGACGACGCCAAGGGCGTGGCGACGGTGATCCATCGCGGCGGCCGCTATGCGCTGCGCGTCAAGCACGCCGATGCGCCCACCCGCACCGCGTTCCGCGGCCTGGAGTACTGGCCCGGCGGCCCGGGCTGGGTGATCGACGCGCGCTACGTGCCGTATCCCACGGGACGCACGATCGACGTCGCCAACATCATCGGCATCGTCGAGCCGACGCCGAATCCGGGACGCGTGGAGTTCAAACGCAACGGACGCGCGTTCGCGCTGGAGGCACTGGAAGGCGACGACGGCGGGCTGTTTCTCGTCTTCGCCGACCGCACGAGCGGCCACGGCAGCTACGGCGCCGGGCGCTTCATCGACACCGCTGCGCCCGCGAACGGTCGAGTTCGCGTCGACTTCAACCGCGCCTACAACCCGCCGTGCGCGTTCACGCCGTTCGCGACGTGTCCGCTGCCGCCTCCGACCAATCGTCTCGACCTGACCGTCAAGGCCGGCGAGAAAGCCTACGTGGAGCACTGATGGGACGCCCCATGCATCGCTATGCCCTCGCGATCGCCGCATTGCTGCTGTCGCTCCCGGTCGCAGGTTCCGCACCGCGAGCCGAAGAGGCGGCGCGACCGCCAGTACCGCTGCTGTGGCGCGTGAGCGACGGCGACAACCGCCTCTGGCTGCTCGGCTCGTTCCACCTGCTGAAGAAGTCCGACTATCCGCTGTCGGCCGACGTCGACCGCGCGTTGGACGACGCCGAGTCGCTGGTCTTCGAGGTAGCCCCCGATGACCTGAACGACCCCGGCATCACCGCACGCATGGTCGCGCTGGCGACCTCCGACCCTGCGGCGAGCATCGCCCGGGCGATACCGGCCGACCTGGCCGCGCCGCTCGACGCGCGCCTGCGGGGCTTCGGCCTCGACCCCGCGCAGATGTCGCGCTTCGAGCCATGGTTCGTGGACGTCACGATGGTGACGCTGCTCGGACAGCGCAGCGGATTCGCACCCGAGGACGGGCTCGACCGCAACCTGATGGCGCGCGCGCAGGCCGCGGGAAAGCCGGTCACCGGGCTTGAGACCGTGGCGCAGCAGCTCGCGACGCTGGACGGGACGCCGGTCGACGAGCAGGTCGCCTCGCTGCGCGAATTCGTCGCCGAAGGCGACGGGGCGAAGGCGCATCTCGAGGAACTGCACGGCGCCTGGCGGCGCGGCGACGTCGCCACGCTCGAGCGGATGACGCGCGAGGAGATGCGCGATCGCACGCCGGTAACCTACCAGCAGCTGAACGCGGACCGCAACCGGGCGTGGATGCCCGCGCTCGAGTCGCGCCTGGCGCAGGGCAAGGGCCATGACGTGCTCGTGGTCGTCGGCGCGCTGCACCTGCTCGGCGAGGATGGCGTCGTCGAGCAGTTGCGACGCCGGGGCTATCGCGTGGAGCGGGTCTGTTCCGCCTGCACGCCGCTGCGTCCGTCGCGCTGAAGATGCGCCGTCAGGCCGCGGACACCAGGACGATGCAGTCCACCGGGCACGCGGGAATGCAGAGCTCGCACCCGGTGCACAGCGGTTCGATGACCGTGTGCATGTGCTTCGCGCCGCCGATGATCGCGTCCACCGGACAGGCCTGGATGCACTTGGTGCAACCGATGCAGTCCTCTTCCACCACGAGCGCCACCTGTGGCGGCCTGTGGACGCCGCGCAGGCGGTCGTACGGTTTCGGGTCGACGCCGAGCAGGCGTGCCAGCACGCGCGCACCTTCGTCGCCGCCGGGCGGACAGCGGTCGATGTCCGCCTCGCCGCGTGCCATCGCCTCCGCATAGGGCCGGCAGCCCGCGAAGCCGCACTGGCCGCATTGCGTCTGCGGCAACAGGCGGTCGAGGCGCTCGACGAACGTGTCGGGGTCGAGCGCGACCGACGGAATCATGGGCGTGCCGTCGCGACCCGTCGCCGCTTCAGCGGACCGGCATGCCCGGCGCGGCGCCGTCGTGCGCGTCGAGCAGGAACAGCCCGCCGCCGTCGAAGCCGGCCGAGAGGATCATTCCCTCGCTCAGGCCGAACCGCATCTTGCGCGGGGCGAGATTGGCGATGAATACGACGCTGCGGCCCACCAGCGTCTCGGGCTCGCCGTACGAGCCGCGGATGCCGGAGAAGATCTGCCGCTGGCCGAGGTCGCCGGCGTCGAGCAGGAAGCGCAGCAGCTTGTCCGAGCCCTCGACGAAACCGCACTCCAGCACCTTGCCGATGCGCAGGTCGAGCTTGGCGAAGTCGTCGATCGAGACGAACTGCGCGCCGGCGTCCTTCGGGGCCACCGGGGCGATGGCGGGCGTCGCCGCGGGCGCGGCCTTCGCGGCCTCGGTGGTGGGCTGCAGGGTTTCCTTGCTCGCTTCGGTCATGGCGTCGATCTGCTTCGGGTCGATTCGGGTGAAGAGGGGGGCGTAGGGCGCGATGTCGTGCGCGACCAATGGGGCGGCGGCATCCGTCCATGCGCCGATCGGCGCGCGCAGGAAGGCCTCGGCCTGTGCCGCGACGCGCGGGAGCACGGGCTTCAGAGCGACCGCGAGCACCCGGAACAGGTTGAGCCCCTGCGTGCAGACGGACTGCAGCTCGGCGTCCGCGCCGTCCTGCTTTGCGAGCACCCAGGGCTTCGTGTCGTCGATGTACCGGTTCGCCTCGTCCGCCAGCGCCATGGTCAGGCGCAGCGCGGTGGCGGCCTCGTTGCGCGCGTAGGCTTCGCGGATCGGCTGCAGCTGCGCCACGAACCGGTCGTACGTCGCCGCGTCGGGCAGCACGGCGGACAGACGGCCGCCGAAGCGCTTCTCGATGAAGCCGGCGCAGCGGCTCGCGAGGTTCACGAACTTGCCGACGATGTCGGCGTTCACGCGCGCGACGAAATCCGCGAGGTTGAGGTCGACGTCGTCCACGCCGCCGGAGGTCTTCGCCGCGAAGTAGTAGCGCAGGGCCTCGGGGTCGAGCCCGCAGTCGAGGTAGGTGCGCGCCATCACGAACGTGCCGCGCGACTTCGACATCTTCGCGCCATCCACCATCAGGTAGCCGTTGACGTGCAGTCGCGTCGGCGCGCGCAGGCCGGCGCCGTGCAGCACCGCGGGCCAGAACAGGCCATGGAAGTTGACGATGTCCTTGCCGATGAAGTGGTGCATCTCGGCGGTCGAGCCCACACGCAGGAAGGCGTCGAAGTCGATGCCGGTGCGCGCGGCCAGCGTGCGAAAGCTCGACAGGTAGCCGATCGGCGCGTCCAGCCAGACGTACAGGAACTTGCCGGGAACGCCCGGGATCTCGAAGCCGAAGTACGGCGCGTCGCGCGAGATGTCCCAGGCGCGCAGGCCGCCGTCGGCGTCGAGCCATTCCTGCAGCTTCGCCTTGACGCCCGGGTTGGCGACGTCACCCGCCAGCCACTCGCGCAGGAAGGCCTCGAACCGGCCGACCTCGAAGAAGAAGTGTTCCGATTCGCGAAGCTCCGGCGCCGCGCCGCTGATGACGGAGCGCGCGTCCTTGAGCTCGGTCGGCCCGTAGGTCGCGCCGCAGTTCTCGCAGTTGTCGCCGTACTGGTCCGCGGTGCCGCAGTTCGGGCACGTGCCCTTGACGTAGCGGTCGGGCAGGAACATGCCCTTGACCGGGTCGTACAGCTGCGCGACGGCGCGGCGCGTGATGCAGCCGGCCTGGTCGAGCGCGCGGTAGATGGACTGCGTCAGCTCACGGTTGGCGTCGGAGTTGGTCGAGTCGTAATGGTCGAAGGCCACGTTGAAGTCGGCGAAGTCGCGCTCGTGGCTCGCCTGGATGCCGGCGATGAACGCTTCGGGCGTCGTGCCGGCCTTCTCGGCGGCGAGCATGATGGGGGTCCCGTGCGTGTCGTCCGCGCAGACGAAGTGCACGGCGTCGCCCGACATGCGCCGTGCGCGGGTCCAGATGTCGCCCTGGATGTAGCCCACCAGGTGCCCCAGATGGAGCGGGCCGTTGGCGTAGGGCAGGGCGCAGGTGACGAGGATCTCGCGGGGCATGGGCGTTGCGGGGTCGCAGGGGTCGACCAGTATCGCACGCGGGTTTTGCACGCCGCCTGTGGTGGCCTACCGCAAAAAGGAACGGCCCGGACTAGCCGGGCCGTTCGGGTGTCGCGATCGAGCGTGGATCAGTTCGCGCGGACCCAGGTCGCGGTCTTGCAGATCACGAACTTGCAGCCGGTGACTTCGAGCTTCTTGCCGCCGTCGACGAGCTTCACGCTCTTGGCCTTGAACTTCATGCCGGCCGACGGCTTGAAGCCTTCGCCGTCGCCCCAGCCGCCGTTGACCGGCTTGAGGTTCCAGAGGATCGGCATGCCGACCGTGGACTTGTTCTTGTCCTTGCCGTCGCACTTGGTGCAGGTGGCGGCGGACGCGTCGACGGCCTCGACGATCTTGGCCGCGAGCTTGCCGTTCTGGGCGGTGTAGACCTCGGCGATCGTCATGACCTTGCCGGTCTCGTCGTCGAGCGTCTTCCAACGGCCGACGGGCGAGTTGTCGGCGGCGCCGGCCACGAGCGGCAGGGCGGCTGCCAGGGCGGCGATGAACATCTTGCGCATGTGTATTCCCCCCTCAGGGATTTCGGTCCCGGCACGGCGCACGGGCGTGCTTGTTATACCGGAATCGGGGCGGCGTTAAAGCGGCTGGATGCCGCCTGTTCAGGCCCGCAAAAACGAAGGCCCGGGAGGTCCCGGGCCTTCGATCGACTCCTTAGCGGAGGCGGTAGGTCAGCTCGACGCCGACTTCGCGGCCCACCGGATCGTAGGCCTGGAAGAAGTACGGATAGCTGTTCATCGTGTTGTCGCGCGGATGGATGCGGTCGAACACGTTGTTGACGTTGAAGCGGACCGACAGGTCGTCGGTGAGCTTCTTGCCGACGGTGACGTTCCACAGGATCTGCGGCCCGATGCGGGTATCCAGGTTCGGCTGGATCTGCCAGATCGGGAAGCTGCCCAAGCGCGTCATCAGCACCGTCGCGTTCCAGTCGTTCTTCACCCAGTTCGTGCTCCAGCGGATGCGGCTGCGGAAGTCCGAGTTGGAGTTGAGGTCGCGGTAGCTCAGCAGGGCGGCGGCCGGCGTGGCGCGCTGCGTCTGCTCGAGCACGTGCGACCACGACAGGTCCGTCGTGAAGCGGCCGAAGTTCTGCGTGTCCATGCGGTAGCGCACCGAGGCGTCGATACCCTTCGTGCCCTGCGACGCGAGGTTGATCGGGCCGCTGCGGATCTCGGTGATGTTGCCCGTGATCGGATCACGCGAGATGCGCGACAGCGTCGCGTCGCAGAACTCCGAGCCCGCGGCGAACGGGTACGGCTGACCGTTCGGGTACTTGCCCGTGTTGCAGCCCAACTCCGCCTCGAGGATCGAGGTGCCCGACTGCACGGTCACGACGTCCTTGAGGTCGATGCGGTAGTAGTCCGCCTGGACGCTCAGGTTGTCGAGCACGTCCCACACGAAGCCGGCCGTCCACGAATTGCCGGTTTCTTCGCGCAGCGTCTTCTGGCCCTGCGACGTGGTGAACGCCGAGTAGTTGTACGTCGCGCCCGCGCCGCCGCAGACGTTCGGGTTGATGCCGGCCTTGAAGCAGCTGTAGTAGTCGGTGACGGTACCGAAGCTGCCGCTGCGCTCGGCGAACACGTAGTGCATATCCGGCGCCTTGAAGCTCGTGGCGTAGTTGCCGCGGATCAGCAGGCTCTTGAACGGGCGGAACTCGAGGCCCGCACCCCACGTCTTCGCATCGTTGACGTCGGTGATGTCGTCGTACTTGTCGTAGCGACCCGCCAGGCTCGCCGTCAGCATCGACGTGATCGGGATGTTGAGCTCCACGCCTGCCGCGTAACGGTCACGCTCGCCGCCGCCGCCGGTGCCCGTCAGGTTGTAGATCTCGCGCACGTCCGGGAAAATCCGGCGGTCGCTCTGCAGGTCGTAGCTCTGGTGCGACGCCTCGAGGACCGAAGCGAAGCTCAGCGGGCCGGCCGGCAGGTCGAACAGGTCGCCGCTCAGCACGAAGCTGGCCGCGGCGTTCTCGGACTGGCCGTCGTAATGCACCATCGTCGACATCGCGGCGTAGTCGGCCGGCGAGATCGGACCGTAGAAACGGTCGAGGTTCAGGCGGTAGACCGGCTGGCCGTTCGGGATGCCGGCGAGGCCGGTGTAGGCGCCCTGGCCGGTGGTGCCGAGGCGGTTGCCCAGGAAGTAGGCCGTGGCACCGGACACCGTCATGCGCGGGCGGTCACGTACGGCGTGGTACTTCGCGCCGCCGATCGTGAAGTCCCAGTCGAAGCGGTCGGCGATGTTGCCGCGCAGGCCGAACGCGAGGTCGGTCGAGTTCTCCTTGAACTTCTGGAAGGTGCCCTCGATGCCGCCGTAGGTTTCCGGCGTCAGCGCACGGATCGGCAGGATGCGGATGCCGAACTGCGGGTCGTAGAACGTGCCGTTCGGCTGCGGGCCGCCGAACCACTGCTCGACGCCGCCGCCGAGGCGACCACGCGAGTTGTAGGCCATGACGCTGGCCCAGGCTTCCATGTTGTTGGCGAACGTGTACGTGCCGTAGACATAACCGGACACATCGTTGTTGCCGTTCTTGATCGTCTGCATCGCCGGGTACTGGTCGAAACCGCAGCCCGGGCCGAGGGTCACGCCGCTGGCGCTGCTCGTATAGGTGTGCGGACGGTAGTACGCACTGCCGGAGCAGTCGCGACCGGTCGGCTGACGGTAGGAACCGGCGGTGGGCACGCCCTGGCCGCGGATCTGGATACCGATCGGCGGCTGGTAGCCGCCCAGGCCCGGCGAACCGTTGACGCCCGGAGGCGCCGGATTGTCGGCCGCCGAATCCATGAAGTCGCGGTCGTAGCCCAGCAGCGGCTCGGCGTTGTACGACTCGAACGCGTAGGTGACGCTCCAGTTGTCGCCGGTGCGGCCGCCCACCCACTGCAGGTCGCCGATGTCGCGACCGCCGCGGGTCGAGGTCTGACCCTTGATCTTGAGGATGTCGCCCTCGAAGTTCTTCTTGAGGATGACGTTGATGACGCCCGCAACGGCGTCGGAGCCGTAGATCGCCGACGCGCCGCCGGCCAGGATCTCGATGCGCTCGACCGCGGCGGCCGGGATCGAGTTGAAGTTCTGGAAGTTGCTGCGGCCGTTGTACGGGAACGGATAGTCGTTCGCGCGGCGGCCGTTGATCAGCAGCAGGGTGCGACCCGGACCCATGCCGCGCAGGTTGACCACGCTGGCGTTCGGCGTGAAGCCGCCGGCGGCGTTGAAGTCGTTCTGGCCGAAGCCGGTGTTCGCCGTGATCGTCTGCAGCGCGTCACGCACGGTGTTGAAGCCTTCGCGCGAGATCTGCTCGGAGGACAGCACGGTGACGGGCGACGGGCCTTCGGCCTGCGAGCGCTTGATGCGCGAGCCCGTGACGGTGACGCGGTCGAGTTCGGCCTTGCTCGTGTCGGCGTTCGCCGGAGCCGGCGTGGCCGCCTGCTGGGCGAGGGCGGAGACCGGGAGCACGAGCGCCGCGAGAACGGCGGACGTGATGGTGCTGCGCCGCAGGCGCAGAGAATTCACTGGCATTTGCTTTCCCCAAAAATGAAAATGGCTTCACCGCCGATCCTGGCAGCGTGATCACTCCCTAAGCGCCGACCGTAACATGGAATTAACACGGTAGGTGTAGGGCCTGCCCCCACACCCGAGCCCCCCCGGCGAGGAAGTACATGAACGACGCTTTTGCTGCGGCGCTGCTCGAGATGGCCGTGCCCGGTTTCGCCGCGCCGATGCGGGTGATCGCGTCCGTTCCCCGCATCGCGGCGGGGACGGCGGGGTCCGTCGTCGAGCTCGTGTTCCGCGTGCCGGTTGCTGCGATGCAGCAGGAAATCGAAGCGGCTGTGCGCGGGCTCGGGCATGCTCTTGGGGTGCCGGTGGAGCGCGTGAAGATCCGGCAACGGATCGATGCCCATGCGCCGCAGGCGGGGCTGACGCCGTTGCCTGCCGTCCGCAACCTCATCGCCGTAGGGTCCGGTAAGGGCGGCGTAGGCAAGTCCACCGTCGCGGTGAACCTCGCCGTCGCCCTGGCGCGTGAAGGCGCGCGTGTGGGCCTGCTGGACGCCGACATCTACGGCCCCAGCGTGCCGATGATGCTCGGGCTGTCGGGCCGGCCCGACAGCCCGGACGGGAAGTCCATCGAGCCGCTGCGCGCCTTCGGGATCGAGGCGATGTCGATCGGGCTGCTCGTCGAGCAGGACACGCCCATGATCTGGCGAGGCCCGATGGCAACGTCGGCGCTCACCCAGCTGCTCAACGACACCCGCTGGGGCGACCTCGATTACCTGATCGTCGACCTGCCGCCCGGCACCGGCGACATCCAGCTCACGCTGGCCCAGAAGATTCCGGTGGCGGGGGCGGTGATCGTGAGCACACCGCAGGACGTCGCCACGCTCGACGCGCGCAAAGCCGTGCGCATGTTCGAGAAGGTCAACGTGCCGGTGCTCGGCTTCGTCGAGAACATGGCGCTGCACGTCTGCTCGAACTGCGGCCATGCCGAGCCGATCTTCGGCAGCGGCGGCGGGGAACGGCTCGCCGAACAGTACGGCTACCCGATGCTCGGCAGCCTGCCGCTGGAGGCGGCGATCCGGGAGCAGGGCGATGCGGGCGCGCCCGTGGTCGCCGCCGCGCCGGACTCGCCCGCCGCGCAGGCCTTCGTGCAGGTCGCCCGGAACGTCGCGGCGGCACTCGCGCGACGCCCGACGGTGGCACGTCCGCTCTCGATCCGCCTCGCGGACGGCTGAGCCGGCGCGTCGCGGCCGCGGGCTAGAATGCGCGCTTTATCCGTACGGGCCGCACGATGAGCATCAAGAGCGATCGCTGGATCCGCCGCATGGCGCAGGAACAGGCCATGATCGAGCCGTTCGAGCCCGGCCAGGTGAAGCGTTCCGCGTCCGGCGACCGAATCGTCAGCTACGGCACGTCGAGCTACGGCTACGACGTCCGCTGCTCGCGCGAGTTCAAGATCTTCACCAACATCAATTCGACGATCGTCGACCCGAAGCACTTCGACGAGGGCAGCTTCGTCGACGTGGAATCGGACGTCTGCATCATTCCGCCGAATTCATTCGCGCTGGCGCGCACGGTCGAATACTTCCGGATCCCGCGCGACACGCTGGTGGTCTGCCTCGGCAAGAGCACGTACGCGCGCTGCGGCATCATCGTCAACGTGACGCCGCTGGAGCCGGAGTGGGAAGGCCACGTGACGCTGGAGTTCAGCAACACGACGCCGCTGCCGGCGCGCATCTACGCGAACGAAGGCGTCGCGCAGATGCTGTTCTTCCAGTCGGATGCTGACGACGTCTGCGAGACGTCCTACCGCGACCGTGGCGGCAAGTACCAGGGCCAGGTCGGCGTCACGCTGCCGAAGACGTAAGGCTTCGTCGTCGCGGCGCCGTCGAATTCACGCGGGCGACCGTGCCGCGCTCGCTTCGGCGAGCGAACGGGCGCGCCCGCCGCGCAGATGCGCTCACCTCGTGCGGGATAGCGCCTCGTGCAGCCTCGCGATCTGCGCGCTGCGGGTTTCCGCGTCGTAGCGCTGCGCTTCGCCCACGCCCCACACCGGCCGCGGCCAGGCGGTGTCGTGCCTGAAACGCGCGATCACGTGCACGTGCAGCTGCGGCACCATGTTGCCGAGTGCGGCGACGTTGAGCTTGTCGGGCGCATGCAGCCCGCGCAGGACGGTGCTCGCGAGGGCGATTTCGTCGGAAAGCCGGTGCTGCGTTGCGCGGTCGAGGTCGATCCATTCGGTCGCGCCGGCGATGCGGGGCACGAGGATGAGCCAGGGCCAGCGCGCATCGTCCATGAGCCGCACGTCGCAGGCGTCGAGCGAGGCGACGGGTGCGGTGTCGGCCTCGAGCTGGGGGTGCAGCGACCAGCCGCTCATGCGAGCGCCTCGCGCAGGAACCGCACGGTGCGCGACCAGGCGAGGTCCGCGGCGGCCGCGTCGTAGTCGGGGCGGCGATCGCAGTTGAAGCCGTGCCCGGCGTCGTAGATGTGGAGCTCCGCCGCCGCAAGGCGTTCGCGGTGCCGCTCGACGTCATCGGGCGGGATGATCGGATCGTGTCGACCGAAGTGGAGCAGTAGGGGCGCGCGTGGCGTTTCGTCGAGGAACGGCACGGTGCGGCCGCCGTAGTAGCTGACCGCCGGAAGGCCGAGGCGGGTGTCCGCGAGGTAGGCCACGGTGCCGCCCCAGCAGAAGCCCACGGCCGCCACCTTCGACCCGGCGGCGGAGAGGCGGCCCGCTGCGGCACCGACGATGTCGACCGCGCGGTCGAAACCGAGCGCGGCGACCAGATCCCGTCCGCGCGCGACGCCCGCGGCGTCGTAATCGAGTTCGACCCCCGGCTCGACCGGATCGCAGACCGACGGCGCGAGCACCTCGAAGCCTTCGGCGGCGAAGCGGCCGGCGACGTCGCGGATGTGTGCGTTGACGCCGAAGATCTCCTGCACCAGCACCACGGCGCCCAGTCGGCGGTCGGTGGGGACGGCGTGCCAGGCGCGGACTCGGCCGTGCGGGGTGTCGAGGTCGGTCCAGTCGCCCATGACGTCTCCTGAAGCGGGATGCACGGCCGCTCGGGCCGCCGGGATCGCGCCGTTATACTGGAGGCCCGCTGCGGTTGCGTTCTGCCGCCGGCCGTCCCTCGAGACTCCGCCATGTCCGCCCAGAATCCCGTCCGGAACCCCAAGGTGGGTTTCGTCAGCCTCGGCTGCCCGAAGGCCCTCGTCGACTCCGAACGCATCCTCACGCAGCTGCGCGTCGAGGGCTACGACCTCGTGCAGACGTACGACGACGCCGACGTCGTGGTGGTCAACACCTGCGGCTTCATCGACTCCGCGGTGACCGAATCGCTCGACGCGATCGGCGAGGCGCTCGCCGAGAACGGCAAGGTCATCGTGACCGGCTGCCTCGGCAAGCGCGCGGACGTGATCCGCGAAGCGCATCCCGACGTCCTCGCGATCAGCGGGCCCGCCGACTACTCGAGCGTGATGTCGGCCGTGCATGCGGCGCTGCCGCAGCCGCGCAATCCGTTCGTGGACCTGCTGCCGGCCGCGCAGGACGGCGTGGGCATCAAGCTCACGCCGAAGCACTACGCCTACCTCAAGATTTCCGAGGGCTGCAACCACCGCTGCAGCTTCTGCATCATCCCGTCCATGCGCGGCGACCTGGTGTCGCGCCCGGTGGACGACGTGCTGCGCGAGGCGGAACGGCTGGTCATGGGCGGCGTGCGCGAACTGCTCGTGGTCTCGCAGGACACCAGCGCCTATGGCGTGGACGTCCGCTATGCGGAGCGCGAGTGGCGCGGTCGCGCTTACCAGACGCGCATGAAGTCGCTCTGCGAAGGCCTGTCGCAGCTCGGCGTCTGGTCGCGCCTGCACTACGTGTATCCCTATCCGCACGTCGACGACGTCATTCCGCTGATGGCCGACGGCAAGGTGCTGCCGTATCTCGACATCCCCTTCCAGCATGCGAGCCCCCGCGTCCTGCGCCTGATGAAGCGCCCCGGCGCGGTCGAGAAGACGCTGGAACGCGTGCAGAACTGGCGGCGCATAGCGCCGGACCTCACGGTGCGAAGCACGTTCATCGTCGGCTTCCCGGGCGAGACGGAAGCCGAGTTCGAGGAGTTGCTCGACTTCCTCGACGAGGCGCAGCTCGATCGCGTCGGCGCCTTTGCGTACTCGCCCGTCGAGGGCGCGGCGGCCAATGCGCTGCCCGATCCGGTGCCGGAGGAGGTCAAGCAGGAACGCCTCGCACGCTTCATGGAGCGCCAAGCGGAGATCTCCGCGTCGCGCCTCGAGGCGAAGGTCGGCACGGTGCAGCGCTGCCTCGTCGACAGGGTCGACGGTGAGCTGGCGATCGCGCGCTCGAAGGCCGATGCACCCGAGATCGACGGGGTGGTGCAGATCCAGAACGGCGCCGAATTCGGCCTGCAGCCGGGGCAGTTCATCGACGTCGAGATCCTCGGCAGCGACGAGCACGACCTCTACGGCGAGGCGATCACCACGGAGACCGCGGCCTCGCTGGCGCTGCCGATGCACGCCTGAGGCAGCGTCGACTCAGCCGGCGTAGCTGACGTCGACGATCGCGACGCGGCGTGGCCCCGCGGGCAGGTGGACGTCGACCTCGTCGTCCACCCGCTTCTTGAGTAGTGCACGTGCGACCGGGGAATCGATGCTGATGTCGCCCTGCGACGGCTCGGCCTCGTCGGGGCCGACGAGCCGGTAGCGCAGCATCTCGCCGCTGGCGACGTCCTCCAGTTCGACCACCGCCCCGAAGAACACGGCGTCGCGGTCGGTCGGCGTCGTCTCGATGACGCGCAGCGATGGCACGCGCTTGCTGAGATAGCGCACGCGGCGATCGAGCTCGCCCAGCTGCTTCTTGCGGTAGATGTACTCGGCGTTTTCCGAGCGGTCGCCTTCGGCCGCCGCCGCCGAAAGCGCGCGTACGATCTCCGGCCGCTGTACGCGCCACAGGTCGTCGAGCTCGGCCTTCATGCGCTCGAACCCCTCGCGCGTGATCAGCGCCGTGCTGTGCTCGCCCGGTGGGCGCCAGCGTCCCACGTCAGGGCAGGGCATCGCGCTTAAGCGCCGGACCGGTGCCCTCGACCGGCGCCAGCATGCCGGCGGCATCGAGCCGGTAGACGCGGTCGGTCGAGTCCTTGCTGCCCGGGTCGAGGCGGATGCTGCCGTCGGGGTCCAGCGTCCAGCTGCCGCTGGTGATGGTGCCGGCTTCGTCGAGGCCGAACGTGCCTTCGCCATGCAGTTCCAGGCGCGTGGTCCCGGCGGCGTAGGTGCCCGAGATTGATCCGGTATCGCGCGCCGGCGGCTCGGTCGAAGGCGCTTCCGCGGATGCCGCAGTCGCGGGGCGGACGGCGACCGCGGCGGGCGCGGACGGTTGCGCGGTCGGGGGCGTGGCCGCGCCGTCGTTGGGGCTGCAGGCAGCGAGGGCGAGCGGGAAAAGGGCGATCGCGAAGGCGCGACGGATCATCATGGTCTCCATGCCGGGAATCAGCGGCCGCGGCCGCCGAGCAACCCGCCGAGCAGGCCGCGGACGATCTGGCGGCCGAGCTGGCTGCCGACGGTCCGGGCGGCCTGGCGGGCCATCGTTTCGACCAGGCCCTGCCGATTGGAGGGGCGGGGTTCGCGGGCGGGGGCGGGCGCCGGTGCCGCCGGCGCGGCGGCGGGCGCCTCGGCGCGGCGGGCGAGCATCTCGGCGGCGGAATCGCGGTCCAGCGGCGCGTCGTACTTCGCTCCGACACCGCTGGTGGCCCGCAGCAGCTGGCGCTCGGTCGGTGTGACCGGCCCAATCCGCGATCGCGGCGGCGCGATCAGCACGCGCTCGACCGGCGTCGGCACGCCCTCCGCCGAGAGCACCGACACCAGCGCTTCGCCGATCGCCAGCTGCGTCAGTGCGGCTTCGACGTCGATCGCCGGATTCGGCACGAAGGTTTCGGCGGCAACGCGCACGGCCTTCTGGTCGCGTGGGGTGAAGGCACGCAGCGCATGCTGCATGCGGTTGCCGAGCTGGCCGAGGATCTCGCCGGGCACGTCATCCGGGAACTGCGAGCAGAAGTAGACGCCAACGCCTTTCGACCGGATCAAGCGCACGACCTGTTCCACGCGCTGCTTCAGCGCCGGCGTCGCATCGTCGAAGAGCAGGTGCGCTTCGTCGAAGACGAAGACGAGTTTCGGCCGATCGACGTCGCCGACTTCCGGCAGCTGCTCGAACAGCTCGGACAGCAGCCACAGCAGGAAGGTCGAATACAGCCGTGGCTTCAGCACGAGGCTGTCGGCGGCGAGGATGCCGATCACGCCGCGCCCGTCGGGCGTGGTGCGCATCAGGTCGGCGAGCTCGAGTGCCGGCTCGCCGAAGAACTGGTGCCCGCCTTCCGATTCCAGCCGCAGCAGCGAGCGCTGGATCGCCGCGATCGACGGCGCGCTGACGAGCCCGTAGCGCGTGGAGACGACCTTGCGCTGCTCGGCCACGTAGCCCAGCACCGCGCGCAGGTCTTCGAGGTCGATCAGCAGCAGGCCGTCCTCGTCCGCGAGGCGAAAGGCGATGTCGAGGACACCGGCCTGCGTCTCGTTGAGCTCGAGCATGCGCGCGAGCAGCAACGGCCCGACTTCGGACACCGTCGCCCGCACGGGATGGCCGGCCACGCCGAACAGGTCCCAGAACACGACCGGGTTCGCTTCCGGCGCGTGGTCGGTGATCGCCAGCGTGGAGAGGCGGGCCTGCAGCCGTTCGTTCGGCGTGCCGGGCATCGCCAGGCCGGCCACGTCGCCCTTCACATCGGCCATGAACACGGGAACGCCGAGCCGCGAGAATCCTTCCGCGAGCGTGCACAGGGTGACGGTCTTGCCCGTGCCCGTGGCGCCGGCGACGAGACCGTGGCGGTTGCCGGTGCGCGCCGGCAGTTCAACCGGCTGGAGCGCAGGTGGCGCGGTCTTGCCAAGCAGGACGGAGGGAGGCATCGAGCGCTCGCAACGGGAGATGACCGGATTCTAACCACGCCCCGCGAACGCTCCGGAAAGGCGCGGCCGTTCCTTGCGCCTTCGCGCGAACGGGGGCTACGCTCGGCCGCCCGTTGTCCGTGGTCGCCCCAATGAAATCGAATCTTCCGGTCCGCCGCCTGGCGCTGGCCTGCGCGATCGCGCTCGTTCCCATGTTGTCGTCCGCCGCGAGGCGGGAAACCCTCACCGCGCAGGAACTGCAGTCGCGCATGCAGGCGGCCGAGGCGCGCTTCGCGTCGGCGGCCGTGGGCGTGCGCAACGAGGACCCTGCCGCGCAGCGCGAGAGCGACGCGGCGCTGCAGGACATGGAGGACGCCATGAATGCCTGCGTCCGCGTACGCGGCTGCCCGGTCAACACGATGCTGGCGTCGTACAACCGGCTGCTCAAGCAGGCCGTCGACGCGAGCGGTGTCGAGGAGGAGGACGAAGAGCCGGCGGCCGACATGCTGGGCCACGAGGGCGTCGCGTCCGACGTACCTCAGGCGGCGCACGCCGCCGCGCTGCTGTCCGAGGACCACCGCTTCGACCGCATGGTCGAGTACAACCCGGCGGTGCAGCAGGGCATCCGACGCTGGCTGACCGACATGCGCGGATCGCTGATCTCGAGCTACGAGAACTACCAGGCGATGCGCTACCTGATGTGGCCCGAATACGAGCGTCGCGGCCTGCCCGAGGCCCTGCTGTTCGGCATCATGGCCAAGGAGTCCAACGGCAAGGTGCATGCGACATCGCGCGCCGGCGCCGCGGGCCTGATGCAGTTCATGCCGGCGACCGGCCGGCGCTTCGGCCTCGGCAACGACGGCACGGGTTTCGACACGCGCTACGACCCGCGCATGTCGGCGCAGGCGAGCGCCGAATACCTCAACGAGCGCATGGGGCAGCTCAACCGCAACATCGAACTCGCGCTCGCGGCCTACAACGGCGGCGAGGGTCGCGCGCAGCGCGTCTACGAGGCGGGCGGCGGTCGCACGTTCTGGGACGAGGGCATCTACAACCAGTTCCCCGCGGAGACGCGCGACTACGTGCCGATGGTGATCGCTGCGGCGTGGCTCTTCCTGCATCCGAAGGAGTACGGGCTGACGTTCCCGAAGGTGCGCGCGAAGCCCGCGCCGCTTCGGCTCGCGCAGCCGACGTCGATCTACCAGCTCGCGATCTGCCTCGGTAACAAGGGCGTGCGCGAGGGGCACATGCGCACGCTGCGGAACCTCAACCCGCGCTTCCAGCCGGAAACGTTCCTCGCCGCCGGCACGACGCTCAATGCGAACACGCAGATCGTCTCCGCCTATAACCGCTGGTGCACGAGCGGGGCTCGCGCGGAGCTCGCCCGCACGCTGGTGCTGAGCGACCCGAGCCGCGCCGTGGTGCGCACCGGCCCGCTGCAGACCATTCCGTCGCCCGGCGACGTCGCACCTTCCGACGCCGGCGGCGATACGGACGTCCCGACGACGCCAGTGAGTTCGCCGGGGGCACCCGCGCGGGCGGTCGTGCCCGCGCCGCGTCCCCGCGCCGCCGCGGCCAAGGAGTACAGCGTGCAGGACGGCGAAACGCTGGTCGGGATCGCCCGCAAGTTCCGCTGCAACGCCGCGGACCTCGCGAAGGCGAACGGACTGAGGAGCGCCAACGCGCTCCGGAAGGGCCAGACGCTGCGCCTCGAGGGTTGCGGGGGCTGAGGCGCCCAGCGGGATGCGGCGACCGGTCCGTCCGGTCGCCGGCGCATCAGTGGCCGGTCGGCGTGCAGCCGGCGAGCGTGGCGGGCGGTGGCGGGGCAGGGTCGTCCTGCTTCGGGCCGATCGCCACGGCGGCCTTGCCGGAGGCCACGCCGGTCGCCGCATCGCGCTGAGCGTTGTAGTGGTCGTAGCCCTTCTTGCCCGCCGTCGCCGCCGAGTTGGTCGGCGGACGCGGAGCCGGATCGTCCTGCTTGGGCCCGATGGCGACGGCATCGCCGCCGCAGCCGGGACTTGGCGCCAGCCCGCCCTGGACGATCAGCGCGGGGCTCGCCTTGCCCTTGGGGACGACGGGCGCGGCCAGCGCGAGGCTGGTGGCGAACGAAAGCAGCGCGACGGCGGTGAATCGGGAGCGGATGCGGTCCATGGCGTCGTGTTCCTGAGGGCGGTGCGGGCGAGGCTAACCACGCCCGGCCGGGTCGACGCCGCCGTCCGTCGCCTCAGGACGTCCCGGTCCGTCGGGCCAGGCGCTCGCCGAGGCGGACCGCGGACTCCGCCCGCAGGGCCGGGTCGAGCTCCGCCACGCCCGGCGGCAGCAGCACGATCACCGTGGACCCGTAGTTGAAGCGCGCCATTTCCGCGAAGCGCTCGATGGTGATGCCATGGGCGTACGTCTTCTCGGTGACCTTGTCGCCGTAGCGCGGGATCTCGACGCCGCCCCAGACGGTTTCGACGCCCGACACGAGCAATGCGCCGACCATCACGAGCACCATCGGGCCGAAGTCGGTGTCGAAGTGGCAGACCAGGCGCTCGTTGCGCGCGAACAGCCGCGGCACCAGGCGCACCGCGTTCGGGCCCACGCTGAAAAGACGGCCCGGCACATGCACGGTGCGAGTCAGCGTTCCGGTCCACGGCATGTGCACGCGGTGGTAGTCGCGCGGGGAGAGGTAGACCGTCGCGAACAGGCCGTCCGCGAATGGGGCGGCATCGGCGGCGCTGCCCAGCAGTTCGGCCGCGGTGAACGAGCGCCCCTTCGCCTGGAAGATCTCGCCGTTGCGGATCCGGCCGCACTGGCTGATGCGGCCATCGGCGGGCATGAGGACGGACGCGGCATCGGCGTGCGGCACGCGTGCGCCCGGCTTGAGCGACCGGGTGAAGAAGCTGTTGAACGAGTCGTAGGCGCGCGGATCGGCCTCCGCGGCTTCCTGCAGGTCGACGCCGAACTTGCGCGTCACCGTGTCGATCAGCCAGCGGCTGAGGCGCGGGTGCTTCGAATACGCGAGCGACCGCGCGATCGACGACAGCAGTCGATGGGGCAGGGCGTAGGTGAGGCGGGTGACCAGGCTCATTTCGTCGCCGTCAGTGTGGTGAGGTCCGCGGCGATGGCCTGCGGATCGAGCGGCGGCGAGACGATGCCCGCCATCCGGCCCTGCGGGTCCAGCACCGCCAGCGTCGCGCTGTGCTCGACGGAGTAGGCGGTCGCGGGCGCGCCCGCGGCCGGCGGCACCTTCGCGAACACCAGGCTCAGCGCGCTGGTGAAGCGTTCGAGGGACGGCACGTCCGCGGTCGCCGCGAGCGTGTCGCGATGGAAGGCATGCGCGTACTCGCCGAGCCGGTCGGGCGTATCGCGCTCCGGGTCCACGGACACGAACAGCAGCCGCGGCCGCACGGTTTCCGGCAGGGCTTCCCACTGCTTCTGCGACTTCGCCAGTTCAGCGAGCGTGGTCGGGCAGACGTCCGGGCAGTGGGTGAAGCCGAGGAACACCAACGTCCAGTGGCCGCGCAGCTCGCCCGGGATCAGCGCGGTGCCGTCCGACTGGCGCAGGCTGAAGGCCGGCAGGTCGCGCGGCGGCTCGATGCGGTGGACGGCGCGCAGCACCGGGCCCTCGGGCGCCGCGGGCGCGAAGGCGTGCCGTGCGGCCAGCAGGCCCGCACCGGCCGCGACGGCGGCGGCGAGGACGAGCAGCGTCGTGCGGTTGAACATGCGGGCTCCGGGCGCGACGGGACCGGCGATGATACCGGCCGACCGCTATAATCGCCGGCCTTTCCGCACAGCGATGTCCATGGACGCCGGCCTTCCGAACTTCCAGCAGGTCACGATCATCGACCTGATCCGCCACGGCGGCTCGCTGTTCAATGCCTCGGGCCTGACGTTCGGCCACAGCTACGACAATGCCCTCGACGAGGCGACGCAGCTCGTCCTGCATGCGCTCCACATGCCGCACGATCTCAGCCCGGTCTATGGCGCGTCGCGCGTCACCGACGACGAGATGCGCCGCGTGCTGGAGCTGTTCCGCCGCCGGGTGGACGAGCGCGTCCCCGCGGCCTACCTCACGGGCGAGGCCTGGTTCGCGGGCCTGAGCTTCAAGTCTGATGCGCGCGCCCTGGTGCCGCGCTCCCCGATCGCCGAGCTGATCGTCACGGGCTTCGAGCCGTGGCTCGGCGGCCGCGACGTCGAGCGGGCGCTGGACCTGTGCACGGGGTCCGGCTGCATCGCCATCGCGACCGCGCATCACCACCCGAACTGGGAGGTGACGGGCATCGATGTCAGCGACGACGCGCTGGCGCTCGCGGAGGAAAACAAGGAACGGCTCCACGTCGGCAATGTGTCGTTCGTGAAGTCGGACCTGTTCGATGCACTGCAGGGCGAGCGGTTCGACCTGATCGTCACCAATCCGCCCTACGTCACCAACGACGAGACCGACGCGCTGCCGCGCGAGTACTCCTACGAGCCCGAACTCGGCCTGCGTGCCGGCGACGACGGGCTCGACCTCGCGCTCCGCATCCTGCGCGACGCGCCCGAGCACCTCACCGAGGACGGCGTCCTGATCTGCGAGGTCGGCGAGGCCGAGCACGCCCTGACCGCGCTGCTGCCCGAGCTCCCGCTCGCCTGGGTGGAGTTCAAGGTCGGGCAGATGGGCATCTTCGTCGCCGAGCGCGGCGACCTCGTCGAGCACCATGCGCGCATCCGAGAGCTCGCCGACGCGCGCGCATGACGCGCCTGCGTTCCAGCGTCTGCGGCCGATCGGGTCGTCGCTGGAACGCCGCGGCACCGCGACGATGCGAGACTGTGCGCTGAACCGGACGCCCCGCCTGCCTTGAACACCTTCGGCCACCTGCTGCGCGTGACGACCTTCGGTGAGAGCCACGGGCCGGCCATCGGCTGCGTGGTCGACGGCTGCCCGCCGGGCCTGCCGCTCGCGGCGGACGACTTCGCGCACGACCTCGAACGCCGCGCCACGGGGCGCAGCCGGCACACCTCGCAGCGCCGCGAGGCGGACGAGGTCGAGGTCCTGAGCGGCGTTTACGAAGGTGTCACGACCGGCACACCGATCGCGCTGCTCGTGCGCAATACCGACGCGCGGAGCAAGGATTACGCCGCCATCGCCCGACAGTTCCGTCCGGGCCATGCCGACTACACCTACCAGGCCAAGTACGGCGTCCGTGACCCGCGCGGCGGTGGGCGCTCGAGCGCCCGCGAGACGACCATGCGCGTGGCGGCCGGTGTCATCGCGAAGAAGTGGTTGTCGAGCAGGCACGGCGTGCGGGTGCAGGGTTATCTCTCGCAGCTCGGCGAAATCCGGTCGTCCTGTCCCGACACGCCCGACTGGTCGGCCGTGGAATCGAATCCGTTCTTCTGGCCGGACGCCGCGCAGGTGCCCGAGCTCGAGGCCTACATGGACGCGCTGCGCAAGTCCGGCGACTCGGTCGGCGCACGCGTCGACGTTGTCGCTGACGGCCTGCCCGCGGGCTGGGGCGAGCCGGTCTACGGCAAGCTCGACGCCGAGCTCGCCGCGGCGCTGATGAGCATCAATGCCGTCAAGGGCGTGGAGATCGGCGACGGCTTCGGCGCGGTGCCGATGCGCGGCTCGGTCCACCGGGACGTCATGCGCGCCGGCGCGGACGGGCGCCTACCTGTGGCGGCGCGAGCACGTCGAGGCCGCGAAGAAGATGATGCGTATGGCGGTGCTGTTC
>NZ_BAAGAB020000041.1:0-25847 GCF_047159895.1 Lysobacter xanthus | reverse complement strand
AGGCGGCGGACCGGAAGATTCGATTTCATTGGGGCGACCACGGACAACGGGCGGCCGAGCGTAGCCCCCGTTCGCGCCTCGTCGGGCGACATGCCCTGCCAGCGTTCCATGCCGCGACGGGCCTGCCCGCGCTGTTCCGGAGTCATGCGGCTCCAGCGCTGCGCATGGCCCAACATGCGTGTGCGGGCGTCGGGATTCGCGTTCCAGCGGTCGCGCAGCGGCGCGACGAGCTGTTCGCGCTGCGCCGGCGTCAGGTGCTCCCAGTCGGGCAGCGTGGCGGTGGACTTGGCCTGCACCTGTGCCTGCGCGGGCAGCGCCGCGGCGAGCAGGAGAAGCGGGGCGAGGACGAGGCTGCGGATCATGTCGGTTACTCCGTGGCGGCCGGGCTCGCGGCGCCCAGCCAGAGGTAGAACTCGGGGTCTTCGCTGAGGTCGGGCGCGATCGCATCGACATCGCGCACCGTGCCGTCGGCGGGTGTATTCGCGGCGAGTTGCGGGCTCGCGGCGGCGGGCACCCCCTGCGGCGGCGCACCCGCCGGCGGCCGCAACTGCAGGACCAGCGCGAGCGCGAGGCCTGCGGTCGCCACGCCCGCCCACGGCAGGAGACCGCGCGACGGCCGCGACGCCGCCGTGCCTTGCAGCGCCATGCGGCGACGCTGCGCGAGCTGCGCCTGCACGCGCGGCGACAGGTGGTCGAGCGATTCCGCATGCACCTGCCGTGCGCGGGAATCGAACAGGTCGGCGTCGGGTCGGCTCATCGGAAATCCTCCAGCTGTCTCTGCAATGCATCGCGCGCGCGCGACAGGTGCGTCTTGACCGAGCCTTCGCTGCAGCCCATGACGCGCGCCGTATCGGCGACGTCGAGTTCCTCCAGCACCCGCAGGCTGAACGCCTCGCGCTGACGCGCGGGCAGGCCCTGCAGGGCCGTGGCGAGGCGGACGTACGCCTCGCTCGAATCGTGCCGACGGGACGGATCCGGGCCCGGATCCATCCAGTCGACCGGGCCCTCGTCGTCCGCCGGCGGTGGCGCGAACCACTTCAGGCGGAACGTGCGGCGCCGCTGGATGTCGATGATCCGACTGCGCAGCACGCTCCAGAACAGCGGTGTCCATTCCGTGGGCGGGCGGTGCGCATAGGCGAGCATCTTCACCATCGCGTCCTGCACCGCATCGAGCGCGTCGTCGCGGTGGCGCAGGCCGAGTTCGGCGAACCGGAAGGCGCGGGCCGAGATCGAGGCGAGGAATGCCTCGAGCGTCTGCGGCACATCACCGTCCGGCCCGGCGTCCAGGGCCTGCGCCGTCGCGGCGCTCATCCGTGGCGGCGATCCCAGCGACGGTCCGCGCGCTCGCCCCTGCGGTCGAGTCGTGCGTCGATGCGATCGCCCTTCGCGTCCAGGTGACGGTCGATGCGGTCGCCCTGCCGGTCGAGCCGGCGCTCGGCCCGGTCGCCGCGATGCTCGAGGCGCTCGGCGAGCTGCGCATGGCCGTTGGCATCGGCGCGGGCGGCGCGTGCGTCGAAGCGGCGTTCGATGCGCTGGCCCCGGGCGTCGAGGCGGGCGTCGATGCGGTCGCCGCGGGCGTCGAGGCGGGTGTCGATGCGATCGCCTCGGGCGTCGAAGCGGTGTTCGAGCCGGTCGCCGCGGTCGGCGGCTTGGGCGAGCGGAACGATGAGCAGGAGGGGCAAGGCGAGGCGGGCGATCTTCTTCATGGCGTTCTCCGTGTCGTGAGGATGCCCCGGATCCAGGGGACGTGCGCCGCGCGGCACATCCGGGAACGCCCCGGCGGGTCGCCGGTTGACCGGCCCGCCGGAAGATTCAGCCGCCGTTATGATGGCCCGAACCGCAGCAGGAGAAGCGCGTGTCGGACGGAATGGTGGCCTTGTACGTCTTCATGCTCGCGGCGATCGCGGGCCACGTGATCATTTCGCGGGTGCCGGTGATCCTGCACACGCCGCTGATGTCCGGATCGAACTTCATCCACGGCATCGTGCTGATCGGCGCGATGGTGGTGCTCGGGCATGCGGAGACGATGCCGGAGAAGGTCATCGGCTTCCTCGCCGTGCTGCTCGGCGCGGCCAATGCCGCCGGCGGCTACGTGGTGACCGAGCGGATGCTCGACATGTTCAAGTCCTCCCGCAAGCCGGGAGCCGGCGCATGACGCTCGACACCCCGGGGACGCTCGACACCGCACGCACGACGGTCGCGGCGATCAGCTACTTCGTCGCGGCCACGCTGTTCCTGCTGGGCCTTCAGCGCATGGCGTCGCCCGTCACCGCGCGCAGCGGCATCCGCTGGGCCGGTGCGGGCATGGTGATCGCGACGGTGGCGACGTTCCTGCTGCCGGGCCTGCACAACCTGCCGCTGATCGTGCTCGCGCTCGGCATCGGCACGCTGCTGGCGTGGATGTCGGGCAAGAAGGTGGCAATCACCGACATGCCGCAGATGGTCGCGCTCTACAACGGCATGGGCGGCGGCTCGGCGGCGGCGATCGGCGCGGTCGAGCTGCTGCGGCTCAACGGCGGCGAGCCGGCGGCCTCGCGAATCGCGGTGGTGCTGGCGACGGTCGGTGCGCTCATCGGTGCGATCTCGCTGTCGGGCTCGGTCATCGCCTGGGCGAAGCTCGATGGGCGCATGGACAAGCGCTATACGTTTCCGGGGCAGCAGGCCTTCAATGCCCTCGTCTTCCTGGCGACCCTCGCGGCCGGTGCGCTCGCGATCCTGTGGCTGGGCAACACCGTCGACGGCACGTCGTACGGGCTCGTCCCGATCATCGCGTTCTTCGCGGGCGCGCTTCTTGTCGGCGTGCTGATGACGCTGCCGATCGGCGGGGCGGACATGCCCGTCGTCATCTCGCTGTTCAACGCATTCACCGGCCTCGCCGTCGCGTTCGAGGGCTACGTCCTCGGCAACGAGGCGCTGATCATCGCCGGCACCATGGTCGGTGCCGCGGGCATGCTGCTGACGCGATTGATGGCGAAGGCGATGAACCGCCCGATCAGCGGCGTGATCTTCGGCAGCTTCGGCGGCGGTGGCGAGGCCGCTGAAATCACCGGCAGCCAGAAGCCGATCGAAGCCGGCGACGTCGCCGCCCTGATGGGCTACGCCGAGCGCGTCGTCATCGTGCCGGGCTACGGCATGGCGGTCGCGCAGGCGCAGCACAAGATCTGGGAGCTGACGCAGCGCCTGATGGATCGCGGCGTCAAGGTGAAGTTCGCGATCCATCCGGTCGCGGGCCGCATGCCGGGCCACATGAACGTGCTGCTCGCCGAGGCCGGCGTGCCGTACGACCTCATCGCCGACATGGACGACATCAACCCGGAGTTCAAGAACACCGACGTCGCGCTCGTCATCGGCGCGAACGACGTGGTGAATCCGGTCGCCAAGACCGACCCGGCCAGCCCCATCTACGGCATGCCGATCCTCGACGTCGTCGACGCGAAGAACGTGGTCGTGATCAAGCGCGGCCGCGGCACGGGCTTCGCCGGCATCGAGAACGCGCTCTTCTATGCGGACAACACGCGGATGCTGTTCGGCGACGGTGCCGAGATGGCCGCGCAGCTTGTCAGCGAGCTGAAATCGCTCGACGGCGCCGGTCACTGACGAACGGGCCGAACGCCGCGACGGCGAGGGCGATCGCCAGCCACACCCCGTCGCGCCAGTCGTTCGCGATGCCCGCCAGCGTCCAGGCGTGGTGGGCGCCCAGCTTGCCCATCGCCTCGGCGGGGCCGTTGCCGAGCGGGACGCCGACGTGGATGGCGATGATCGCCCAGTTGGCGAGCGCGGCCAGGACGAGCGTCGACACGGTCGCCACCGCCGCCCGCGGGCCCGGCCGCAGCCGGCGCGCCAGGCCCAGCACCCACAGCACGTCGACCGCGCCGACCACCGCGAGGAACGAGCACTGCCGCTCGGAGTACAGCGCCGCGAGCGTCCACAGCGCGGCGAACCCGGCCACCACGAGCGGCAGCAGCAGCCAGGCGAGCCAGGGGCGCGAGGAGGGGGCGTCGGGCATCGGAAAAGCCGAATAGCGGCTGCACAGGATAGCGGCGGGCCGGGTGGGGCCGTGAAACTGGACTAGAATGGTCCGTGTTCGGAGGTGCCGTCCTTGATGTATTCCCGTTCCAGCGAACCCGTCCGTTTCGAGCGCGACTGCGCCGCCGTCCTCGTTCCGCAGGGCGAGGCCGTGACCCTGCCCGCGGGCAGCGTCGGCTACATCACGCAGGCGCTCGGCGGCAGCTTCACCGTCTTCGTCGAAGGCAACCTGTTCCGCATCGCGGGCCGGGATGCCGACGCGATCGGCAAGGAGCCGCCGGCGCCGATCGAGGTGCCCGAGGGCGCCGATGATGCGGCGATCGAGAAGCTCGTCTGGCAGCAGCTGCGGACCTGCTTCGATCCGGAGATCCCGATCAACGTGGTCGAGCTCGGCCTGGTCTACGACGTGACGGTCGACCCGCAGCCCGGCAGCCCCGGCGAGCGCCGGGTGGCGATCGAGATGACGCTGACCGCGCCCGGCTGCGGCATGGGCGAGGTGCTCGTCGCCGACGTGCGCGACAAGATCGAGCTGATTCCCACCGTGGCGGAGGCGGACGTGGAACTCGTCTTCGACCCGCCGTGGAACCGCTCGATGATGTCCGAGGCGGCGCGCCTCGAGACCGGAATGCTCTGACGCGGGCCGGCGCGCAAGGCGCCGGGAGGCCCCCGATATCGCATTTTTTTGGTGCGGTGCAACAGAAATCGACGCTTCCAGCCGACGTGTTACGACCACGTAAACGTCGCGTTTCCTTGCAGATCAATCGTTTAGCGTGTCGAACGTAAACCGTTGGCCGGACCGGCCACTTTTTTGCGTTTGCCGCGTGCATCCCGAGGGGGACGACGCCTAGGGTCGGAACCGGACGTGCACAGCGCGTCCTCTTCCCACCATCGCGTCCGCCGGCGGAGTCCGGCAGTCGCGCATTCGCCGCGATGCGGCGCTCCTCCGAGGGTTCCCCACCGATGTCGCAGTCCACGTCCCCCCGTTCGCACCTGCTCGCCGTCGCCACCGCCCTGGTGCTGGGCGGCGCGGCCACCACGGCCTTCGCCGGCCAGATGAATCTCGCCGGCCTGCAGTCGCAGGCGCAGCACGATCGTTTCATCGTGAAGTACCGCGACGGCAGCACGGCCGCCGCCAGCGCGAACGCCATGCACAGCTCGCTCGCCACGGCCGCGTCGGCGTCCGGCCTCGCCAAGGGCAAGGGCCTCAGCCTCACGCGCGTCCGCCACATCGCCACCGGCGCCGAGCTGGTCAAGTCCGACCGCAAGCTCGACCGCGTCGAGGCCGAGGCGCTGATGCGCCAGATCGCCGCCGATCCGAACGTCGAGTACGTCGAGGTCGATCGCCTGCTGCATCCGACGCTCACCCCGAACGATCCGAGCTATCCGCAGCAGTGGGGCTACCAGAGCACCACGGCCGGCATCTACGCGAACCAGGCCTGGGACGTCACCAACGGCTCGGGCATCGTCGTCGCGGTGATCGACACCGGCATCACCACGCACAGCGACCTCGGCACCAACATCATCGCCGGCTACGACTTCATCACCGACACGTTCGTCTCGAACGACGGCAACGGTCGCGATTCCAACGCCGCGGACCCGGGCGACTGGAACACCGATTCGACGCAGTGCACGACCGGCAATTCCAGCTGGCACGGCACGCACGTCGCCGGCACGATCGCCGCGCTGACCAACAACGCGAAGGGCGTCGCCGGCGTGGCCTACGGCGCGAAGGTGATGCCGGTGCGCGCGCTCGGCCGTTGCGGCGGCTACACGTCCGACATCGCCGACGCGATCATCTGGGCCTCGGGCGGCACCGTCACCGGCGTGCCGAACACGACGACGCCGGCGCAGGTCATCAATATGTCGCTGGGCGGCGGTGGCGCGTGTGACACGACCACGCAGAACGCGATCAACGGCGCGGTCGGCCGTGGCACCACGGTCGTCGTCGCCGCCGGCAACGACAACGCGAACGCCGCGAACTACTCCCCGGCGAGCTGCGCGAACGTCGTCACGGTGGGCTCGGTCACGAGCGCCGGCGCGCGTTCGAGCTTCTCGAACTACGGCGCCGCGGTCGACGTCTCGGCCCCGGGCTCGAGCATCCTCTCCACGCTCAACAGCGGCACGACCACGCCGAGCACCGAGACGTACGCGAGCTACAGCGGCACGTCGATGGCCTCGCCGCACGTCGCCGGCACCGTCGCGCTGATCCAGTCCCGTCGCAAGGCGCTCGGCCTCGCGCTGCTGACCCCGGCGCAGGTGGAGTCGAACCTCAAGGCGAACACGTACCCGATCCCCGCGGGCTGCTCGCTCGGCTGCGGCACGGGCATCATCAATGCGCGCAAGTCGGTCGATGCGGCCGGTGGCACCACCGGTGGCGGCACGACGCAGACCTACACCAACGGCACCGACGTCAGCATCGCCGACAACACGACCGTGTACAGCAACATCGCCGTCTCGGGCCGCACCGGCAATGCGCCGACCGCGACCTCGGTGGCCGTCGACGTTCGCCACACGTACCGCGGCGACCTCGTGATCGACCTCGTCGCGCCGGACGGCTCGACGTACCGCCTGAAGAACAGCTCGTCCTCCGACAGCGCGGACAACGTCATCGCGACGTACTCCGTGAACCTGTCGAGCGAGGCCATCAACGGCACCTGGCGCCTGAAGGTGCAGGACCTGTACTCGGGCGACACCGGCTACATCAACAGCTGGAGCATCACCATGTAATGCCCGGGCGGCAGGGACGCCGCCACGAAGGCCCCGGCATCGCCGGGGCCTTCTTTTTTTGCCCGGGCGCTTGAAGTCGGCTAACGCAATTGAATTCAAGTTCCGGCCAACGAAATCGCAAAAACGTGCTGCGGCGCACTAAAGCCTGAGTTCTGGGGATCGGCGCGCGAGTCCCCCCGATCGCGTAAGTGCTTGATTTTCGAACAAACCTGATGCGGAACGGAAACCGTTGGTCGGACCGGACACGACCGGTGCACCTGAATGCGGGCGCAACCGCCTCTCCCGGCGCATGTTTGCGGACGTCGCCGAAGGAAGGCGACAGCCCGCGCCCGGGTCGCGCCTGCCGACCTCCGGGCTTTGCCCCCGACCCTCCCCGGTGTTCCCGCCAAGGACCTTCTTCATGCGAAACCCGACGTCCCGCTCCTGCCTCCTCACCCTCTCGCCGCTGGTCCTCGCGCTCTGCGCGGGCAGCGCGGGCGCCGCCACGCGAGTCGACCTGCACCGGATGCCGGTCGGCAAGCTCTCCCAGCAGTACAAGGCCGCTGCCGCCGGCCTCGCCGTCGCCGCGCAGGCGCAGGACCGTCATGCCGAGCTGATCGGCGTCGACGCGCTGTCCTCGCTCAACCGCGTCGGCTTCGCGCAGGATCGCGACGGCACGCAGCACTTCCGCTACCAGCAGACCTTCCGCGGCGTGCCGGTGTTCGGCGAGAACATCGTCGTCAGCGAGAAGAACGGCGAAGTGCGCACCATGTTCGGCCGCAAGATCGACGGCCTGGCGGCCGAGATCGGCCCGGGCGCCGCGAAGCTGAGCCGCGAGCAGGCGCTCGACATCGGCAAGCGCGTCGGCCTCGGCCAGAGCATCGCCGCGATGCAGACGCGCAACGAGAAGTCCGAGCTGATGATCTACGTCGACGACGCAGGCCATGCGCACCGTGCGTTCGTCGTGTCGTACTTCGCCGAGCGCGCGGGCAAGGGCGGCGACGCCACGCGCCCGTTCATGATCCTCGACGCCGACACCGGCGCCGTGCTCAAGCGCTGGGAAGGCCTGACGACCGCCGCGGTCGGCACCGGCCCCGGCGGCAACGCCAAGACCGGCCAGTACGAGTGGGGTTCGGGCGGCCGCTACGGCTACCTCGACGTCACGCAGTCGGGCACGACGTGCACGATGAACAACGCCAACGTGAAGTCGGTGAACCTCAACGGCGGCACCACCGGCACCACCGCGTTCTCGTACACCTGCCCGCGCAATACGTACAAGGCCATCAACGGCGCGTACTCGCCGATCAACGACGCCCATTACTTCGGCGGCGTGATCACGAACATGTATCCGGCGTACACGGGCTACAACGCGCTGACCTTCCAGCTCGTCATGCGCGTGCACTACTCGAGCAACTACGAGAACGCGTTCTGGGACGGCTCCACCATGTCCTTCGGCGACGGCGCGACCACGTTCTACCCGCTGGTCTCGGCCGACGTCGCGGGTCACGAGGTCTCGCACGGCTTCACCGAGCAGCACTCGAACCTGACGTACTCGGGCCAGTCCGGCGGCATCAACGAAGCCTTCTCCGACATGGGCGGTGAAGCGACCGAGTACTACTGGAAGGGCGCGGCGGACTTCAACGTCGGCAACGAGGTCTTCAAGTCGACCGGCTCGCTGCGTTACATGTGCAACCCGACGCAGGACGGCGCGTCGATCGACAACGCCGCGAACTACCGCAGCGGCATGGACGTCCACAACTCGTCGGGCGTCTACAACAAGGCGTTCTGCACGCTGGCCAAGATGGCCGGCTGGAACGTGCCGACCGCGTTCAAGGTGTTCGCCCGCGCCAACGCGCTGTACTGGACCGCGAGCAGCACCTACAACTCCGCGGCCTGCGGCGTCGAGACGGCGGCCCAGGACCTCGCGCTCAACAAGGCGGACGTCACCGCGGCGTTCAGCGGCGTGGGCGTGAGCTGCGCGGGCGGCGGTGGCGGCGGTACGACCACCCCGATGACCAACGGCACGCCGATCGGCAGCATCTCGGGCGCATCCGGCAGCGACAAGTACTACTCGCTGGTGGTCCCGGCCGGAGCCACGAACCTCACCTTCAAGACGACCGGCGGCTCGGGCGACGTGGACCTCTACGTCAAGGCGGGCTCCAACCCGACGACCACGAGCTACACCTGCAAGTCCGAGGGCAGCGCCACCACCGAAACGTGCACCATCGCGGCGCCGGCGGCCGGTACGTACTACGTGCTGCTGCACGGCTACGCGGCCTACTCGGGCGTCACCCTGACCGGCAGCTACAGCACCGGCGGCGGTGGTGGCACCTGCGGCGGCACGGTTCTCTGCAGCGGCACGGCCGTCGCACTGCCGTCCGTCGCGGCCGGTGGCGTCTCGTCGACGTACACGCTCGACGTTCCGGCGGGCAAGACCAGCGTCGTGTTCACCATCGCCGGTGGCACGGGCGATGCGGACATGTACGTGCGCATCGGCGCGGCGCCGACGAGCTCGACGTACAACTGCCGTCCGTACCTGAGCGGCAACAGCGAGACCTGCACGTTCAACGCGCCGGCGGCCGGCACGTACTACGTCAACGTCCGCGCGTACTCGGCCTACTCGGGCGTCACGCTGAAGGGCACCATCAACTGACGGTGCGGCGCCGGGGCGATCCCCCCGGCGCTTCCATGCAAAAGGCCCCGGCATGCCGGGGCCTTTTCTTTGCGCGACGCCCGGGTCAGTCGAGCGATTCGAAGCGGTTCGCCTCGACGTTCTTGCGCACCTTCGAGGGGTCCCAGATGCGGCCGTTCATGGCGATGTAGACGCCCGGCGGCAGGCACTGCACGGCGCCGACCGCGGTGCCGACGTTGAACTCGGCGTCCGAGCCGCGGAAGCGCGCGGGATTCAGCGCACCAGTCAGCACGATCGTCTTGTCGGTGAGCGTCGCCAGCACACGGGCGGTCTGCACCATGGTGTCCGTGCCGTGCGTCACCAGTACGTGCCGTGCGGGCTGCGCGGCGATCGCGTCGCGAATCAGCTCGCGGTCGGCGTCGGAGATGTGCAGCGAGTCCTTGCGCAGGATCGGGATCACGCTGAAGCGGAACGCGACGCCGAGCTCCTCGAGGATGCGTCCGATCTGCGGCTCGCCGATCTGGTAGTCCGACTTGTCGTCGAAGTAGACCTTGTCGATCGTGCCGCCGGTGGTGACGATGCAGAGCGAGTCCATGAGGCGCGGGCCGGGCGTTCGGGAGGCGCGGATTATAGGTCGGCGGTGCGGCCGCTCAGCCGCGGCGCGCGAACCGGGCCCGCAGGCCGGGCAGGCTCGCGGCGAGGACGATCGCCACCGACAGCGCCACCTCGGCGAGCGCGTAGCCCAGCTCGGCCGGCCGCGTCCAGGCCACCATCACCCCGTGGCTGAACCAGGCGAGCGCCAGCACGCTTGACCAGAAGCCGCCGGTGCGCGTGCGGCGCAGCACCGCGACGAGGCAGGCGAATACCGGAGCGGCGAAGACGACCAGCGCGACCCATTCGGCACGACCGCCGAACCAGGCGGCATACACCGCGGCCAGCGCGACCAGCGAGGAAACCAGGACGGCGCGCGCGTTCATGCGAGCCGCTGCGCGAGCTGGGCGATGCGGCGACCGAGCGCACGGGCCAGGTGGGCCTCGTCCTCGTCCACCGGCGCGTCGTCGCGCACGCCCGCCACGTGGCTCGCGCCGTACGGCGTGCCGCCGCTGCGGGTGGAGCTGAGCTTCGGCTCGGTGTAGGGGATGCCGGCGACCACGCAGCCGTGGTGCAGCAGCGGCAGCATCATCGACAGCAGCGTCGACTCCTGGCCCCCGTGCATCGTCGACGACGACGTGAACACGCCCGCGGGCTTGCCCACGAGCGTGCCGCTCGCCCAGTCGCCGCCGAGGCCGTCGATCCAGTGCTTGAGCGGCGCGGCCATGTTGCCGAAGCGCGTCGGGCTGCCGATCAGCAGGCCCGCGCAGTCGTGCAGGTCGCGCGCCTCGACGTACGGGGCGCCGTCGTCGGGCACCGGCGGCGCCGCGGTCGCGGTGACGGCAGCCACCGGCGGCACCGTGCGCAGGCGCGCCTGCATGCCCTCGACCTCGTCGACCCCGCGCGCGACATGCCGCGCGAGGCGCGCGACCCCGCCGTTGCGGCTGTAGTAGACGATCAGGATCTCGGGCATCGGCGGCAGTCGCAGGAGCGGACGCGGAGGATAGCCTGACGCCCCACGCGGTCGCTCGACGCGCCGGCCGTCGGCGATCGGGTAGGCTGCCGGCCGATGGAGCTGCCCTACCTGCTCAGCGTCGTGAGCCCACGCCTGCGCGACCGCGCGCGGGCGATCGCGTTCTTCCGCTTCCTGGGCCGGCGCTTCCTCGACGACGAGCTGTTCCAGGCCGCCGGCGCGCTCGCCTTCACGACGCTGTTCGCGCTGGTGCCGCTGTCGATGGTGGTCTTCGGCGTGCTCTCGGCGTTCGAGGCGATGCGCCCGCTGTCGAGCCAGCTTGCCGACTACATCTTCTCCAACTACGTGCCGGGCGTGGCGCGCTCGGCGCAGCGTTTCCTGCTGGAAACCGCGGCCGCCAACAAGGGCAAGCTGACGGCCACGGGCGTGGTCGCGCTGGTCATCTCGGTGCTGGTGACGCTGACCAGCGTCGAGTCGACGTTCAACAACATCTGGCGGGTGAAGGCCGCACGGCCGCGGCTGGGGCGCTTTCTCGTCTACTGGACGGTGCTGACGCTGGGCGCCGTGATGTCGGCGGCGAGCCTCGCGGTGTCGGCGCGGTTCTTCGAGCTGGCCGTGTTCAAGACCGCGGGCGGCCACCTGCTCGAGGCCTCGATGCTGCAGCTCGCGCCGCTCGGCATCGAGGTCGCGGCCTTCGCGACGCTGTATCGCGTGGTGCCGCATCGCACGGTCAAGTGGCGGTTCGCGCTGTCGGGCGCCGTGCTGGCCACGCTCGGCTTCGAGGCGGCGAAGTGGGGCATGGGCGCCTACCTCACGAGCTTCAACGGCTACGCCAGCATCTACCAGCAGTTCGCGATCCTCCCGATCTTCATGCTGTGGATCTATTTCGTCTGGCTCGCGGTCCTGCTCGGCGCCTCGTTCGCGGCGGCGGTCGCGGCGTTCCGCTACCAGCCGGTGACGCAGCGCCTGCCGGCCGGCTACGAGATGTACGGCCTGCTGCGGATGCTCGCGCGCTTCGATGCGAGCCGGCGAACGGGGCAGGGCCTGCACGCTGCCGACATCCAGCAGCTCGAGCCGATGCTGACCGACGACCTGGTGCAGCAGATGCTCGCCCAGCTCAGCGAGATCAACCTGGTCAAGCGCGCCGAGGGCGGCGAATGGCTGCTCGCACGCGACCTCGACGGGCTCACGCTCGCCGAGCTCTACGAGGCCTGCCACCTGCGCATCCCGATCGCCGAAGCGCTACTGCCGTGCCGCGACGATGCGATCGGGCAGTCGGTCACGCGCGCCATCAACGACCTGCGAATTCCGCTACGCGACCTGTTGCGTCGTCGCGTCGACACCGTCTGGACCCCCGGAGACACCGAATGATCCGCCGCTTCCCGATCCTCCTGCTGACCCTCGCGCTCGCGGCCTGCGGCGACCGCGCCGCGCCGCCGGCGGCTTCGGCCCCGGCAACGCCTCCGCCCGCGGCCAAGGCCGCCCCCGCGGCCGACCGCACGCAGCCGAAGCTGGTCGTGCCGCTGGTGGACGGGACGACCTACGACCTCGCGAGCCACCGCGGCCGCTGGGTGGTGGTGAATTTCTGGGCGACGTGGTGCGGCCCCTGCCTGAAGGAGATGCCCGAGCTGTCGAAGCTCGCCACGCGCGGCGACGTCGACGTGATCGGGCTCGCCTACGAGGACATCGAGCCGCAGGCGATGAAGGACTTCCTCGCCGAGCACAAGCCGGCGTATCCGATCGCGATCATCGACACGTTCAACCCCCCGGCCGACTTCGACACGCCGCGCGGCCTGCCGATGACGGTCGTGATCGCGCCCGACGGACGCGTGGCGAAGCAGGTGGTCGGCCCGGTCACGCTCGAGGCGATCGACGCGGTGATCAAGGCCGCGCCCGCACGCGGATGACCTCGGCGCGATTCCTGGTTTCGGGCCGCGTGCAGGGCGTGGCGTTCCGCGCAGCGACCCGCCATGAAGCCCTGGCGCTGGGCCTGCGCGGCCACGCGCGCAACCTGCCCGACGGCCGCGTGGAGGTGGTGGCGCACGGCGACCCGGCCGCGGTCGAGGCGCTCGCCGCCTGGCTGGCGCACGGTCCGTCCCTCGCGCGCGTCGAGGCCGTGCACCGGCTCGACGACGTCGATGCAGCCGCGCCCGCCGGGTTCACCGTCGCCTGAGCCCGCTTCACCGGCCTCCGACGCGCTGGCCGCGAGGCTGCGCTCATGACTCTTCCATGCCTCCGGCTTTTCCCGTGACGCTCGCGGACAGCATCGGCTGGATCGCCTCGGCCATCCTCATCGCCACGCTCGGGCGCCAGGTGTTCACGCAATGGCGCGAGCGCACGACCGACGGCGTCTCGCGCTGGCTCTTCATCGGGCAGATGGCCGCGAGCGTCGGCTTCGTGATCTACAGCTGGATGCTCGGCAACCACGTCTTCGTGTTCACGAATGCGGTGCTGCTGCTGACCGGTGTCGTCGGCCAGCTGATCTTCCGGCGCAACCGCCGGCTCGCCGAGCGCGAAGGCGGCGACTAGCCGATCGGCGCCGGCGCCTGGCCGGCCCGCCAGCGCATCGCCATGGTCGTGGCGATGCCTGCGAAGTTCGATGCGAAGCGGTCCATGTCGAACAACGGCGAGGTGTGCTGTGCAGCGCGTAGGCGCTGGCGAAGCGTCCCCCGCTCCGAGGCATCCTGCGCAAGGCGCACCGCCGTGGCCACGAATTCGGCATCGTCCGCCGCGACCAGCGACTCGAGCCCCAGCGTGCCGAGCAGGCTGGCCGCGACACGCGACGCGAACGTCGCGCCGGGCGTCGTGAGCACGGGGCAGCCGGCCCAGAGCGCGTCGGTCGCGGTCGTGTGTGCGTTGTACGGCGTCGTGTCGAGGAACAGGTCGGCGAGCTGGAGACGCGCGAGATAGTCGGGATGCGGCAGCCGGGGCATGAACACCAGGCGCGACGGGTCGACGCCGGCCACGCGTGCGGCGTCGCGAAGACGCGCGTCCGCCTCGCCGGGTCCGGACAGCAGCCACAGCACGGCGTCGTCGACGGCTCGCAGCACCTCGAAGGCACGGCCCATGCTGCGGGGATTGAGTTTGTAGCTGTTGTTGAAGCAGCAGAAGACGATGCCGCGCTCGGGAAGGCCGCAGTCCGCGCGCGATGGCGCCCTGGCCAGCACTCGCGTGGTGTCCGACGGCTGGAACGCATGCGGCAGGCGCGCGACCACTTCGCCGAAATGAGCCGCCAGTTCCGGCGGCAGCACGCGTGCATCGGCGACGACGTAGTCGATCCACGGCGCGCCGGACGGGCCCGGATAGGCCAGCCAGTTCACCTGCACCGGGGCCGGGCGCATCGCGAGCACTTCCGGCACGCCGCCGCCGCCCCAGCCGCGCAGGTCGAACAGCACGTCGATACCTTCCGCGCGGATGCGTGCGGCGATCTCGCGGTGCGCGAATCGGGAGACATCGTGCAACTGCGTGGCGGTGGCGATGCGCTGGCGGATCGCGCTGCCGTCGTCGCCCGTCAGCGCGAACGCGTGCAGCTCGACGGCGTGCGACGCCAGCGCTTCGAACATCGCGACGGTGAGCAGGCCGGTGGGATGCGCCCCGAACCCGTTGGACAGGAAGCCCAGGCGGACCGGTGCATCGCGCCGCGAGCCGGGATCGACGGCCGGCATCGGCTGCACGGTCGGGGCGATCGCCGCGGCACGCAGGCGCGCGCACTGCAGCTGCTCGGCGGGCGTCGCGTCCTCGCTGAGGAAGGCGAACGGCTCGACCGGGGCCCGGCCGCGACGCACCGCATCGCGCACCTGCGCCGACAGGGCATCGAGATCGCGCCAGTCGCAGAGCCGCCGGCGCGCGGCGAGCAGGTAGGCGGCGACGATCGGCTCGTCGGGCAGCAGGCGGTGTGCCTGCGCGAACGCGATCGCCGCGTCCTCGACGCGGCCGACCTCCTCCAGCGCGTGCCCGAGCCACACCGCGATCCCGGGATGGTTCGGTGCTGCGCGCGTGGCCTGCAGCAGGCTTTCGACGGCGTCGCCGGGACGGCCGAGCATCGACTGCGCGCGCCCGAGCCGCGCGAGGGCCTCGGGATGGCCCGGCGCGATCGCGAGCGCGCGTCGCGCCGCGCGTTCGCCGGCGACCGCATCGCCGGCATCGAGTTCCGCTTCGGCGAGCACCACCCAGGCGATCGCGTCGCCGGGCGCGCGTTGCACGGCGAGGCGCGCGAGCTGGCGCGCGTCGGCGCCCATCAGGCCGGCACGCGCGCCTGCACGAGATCGAGCGCGTACCACTGCGTCGACTCTTCCTCCCAGCCGGCGTCGCGATAGAGCGCACGCGCCGGGAAATTCTCCTGCGCGGTCTCGAGCATGATGCGCACCGCACCGGCCGCGCGCGCCGATACCGCCGCCGCGTCGAGCAGCCGACGCGCGACGCCGAGACGGCGTGCGCCGGCGTCGACGTACAGATCGTTGAGTACCCAGATCGGCGCCATGCGGACGGACGAGAACATCGGATAGAGCTGGGTGAAACCGACCGCCTCGTCGCCGAGGCGCGCGAGCAGGATCATGGACTGCCGCGCCGCGAGTCGCGCGGCCAGGAAGTCGTGCGCGGCCGGTCGGTCCGACGGCTGCCCGTAGAACTGGCGATACGCATCGAACAGTCGCGCGGCGTCCGGCAGGTCGTCGGCGGTGGCGGGGCGGATGCGGAGGTCCATGGCGCGGCTCGTGGGCGACGGGTAGCCCGCATTGTCGCTTCCGGCGCCGGAAGCGCCCACCCCGCGCCGTTCAGGCCGAATCGGTGAGCCGCGCCAGCTCGTCGGCCTGGTGTTCCTGCTGCAGGCGATCGAGCAGGGCGTCGAGCGCCCCTTCCATCACGTTCGGCAGGTCGTAGAGGGTCAACCCCTCGACGCGGTGGTCGGTGATGCGGCCCTGCGGGAAGTTGTAGGTGCGGATGCGCTGGCTGCGATCGCCGCTGCCGACCTGCAGCTTGCGCGTCTCGGCCTGCGCGGCGGCGGCCTTCGAGGCCTGCGCCTCGGCGAGCATCGCGCGCAGCCGCTTCATCGCCTTGTCGCGGTTCGCGTGCTGACTGCGCTCGGTCTGGCTTTCGACGACGACGCCCGACGGAATGTGGGTGATGCGGATCGCCGAGTCGGTCTTGTTGACGTGCTGGCCGCCCGCGCCGGACGACCGGAACGTGTCGACGCGCAGGTCGGCCGGTGAGATCTCGATCGGCGCCTCGTCCGCCTCGACGGGGATGATCGCGACCGTCGCCGCCGAGGTGTGGATGCGCCCCTGCGATTCCGTCGCCGGCACCCGCTGGACGCGGTGCGTGCCCGATTCGAACTTCAGGCGCGAATACGCGCCGCGGCCCTCGACGCGCGCGATCACTTCCTTGAAGCCGCCGTGCTCGCCCGGGCTCGCCGATTCCACCTCGAAGCGCCAGCCCATGCGCTCGGCATGCCGCGTGTACATCCGGAACAGGTCGCCCGCGAAGATCGCGGCCTCGTCGCCGCCCGTGCCCGCGCGCACTTCGAGGTAGACGTCGCCTTCGTCGCGCGGGTCCTTCGGCACGAGGTGCGCGAGCAGTTCGGCCTCGAGCGACGCGAGTCGCGCTGTCGCCGCGCCGATTTCCTCGTCGGCGAGTTCGCGCATCTCCGGGTCGTCGCGCATCGCCTGCGCGCTGGACAGGTCGGCCTGCGCTCGGCGTTCGTCGTCGAGTGCGCGCGCCACTGGGTCGAGCTGCGCGAATTCGCGCGACAGCCTGCGGAAGCGATCGGCATCGCCGATGACGCCGGGATCGGCGAGCAGTCGTTCGAGTTCCTCGCGACGTTCGGCGAGGGCTTCGAGCTTTCGACGCAGGGAAGGATTCATGGCAAGTCCGGGCGGGCAGGGCGGTGCGGCCCGCGCGGTGCGGGCCGGTCGGCGACGGCGGGACCGTCGCTAACGCTCGCTGCCGGTCTCCCCGGAGTCCGGAAACAGCCGGCCCGCGGCACGCGCGAGGTCGGCATCGCCCTGCACCGCGGCCTCGCGCACCGCCACGGTCGGCGCGTGCAGCAGGCGGTTGGTCAGCGTATGGGCGAGGAATTCGAGCGCATCGTCGGCGGACATGCCGGCGGCAAGTTGCTGCTTCGCCTTGGCGAGCGCCTCGGCGCGCGCGGCCTCGCCATGCGCACGGATGCGCTTGACCGGCTCGGTGCGCGTGCTGGCCTCGAGCTTCTCGCGGAAGCGCGCGACCTGCAGCTCGACGATCGATTCCGCCTCGTTCGCGGCCTCGCGACGGCTGCGGCGGTTGTCCTCGATCGCGCGCTCGAGGTCGTCGACCGTGTAGAGGAAGACGTCGGACAACTCGGCCACGTCGGCGGCGATGTCGCGTGGCACGGCGAGGTCGAGCAGCAGCATCGGGCGACGACGGCGCGCGGCGAGGGCCGCTTCCACCTGGCGTGCGTCGAGGATCGGCTCGCGGCTGGCGGTGGCGCTGATCACCACGTCGGCTTCGGCGAGGTGGCGGTCGAGGTCCTCCAGCGGCAAGGCATACCCGCCGTGGCGCTGGGCGAGCGCCTGCGCATGCACGAGCGTGCGGTTGGCGACGAGCAGGCGCTGCGTGCCGGCCTGCACCAGGTGGCGCGCGGCGAGTTCGATCGTCTCGCCGGCGCCGATCAGCAGCACGGTCGAGCGGTCGAGCGCTGCGAAGGATTCCTGCGCGAGTTTCACCGCGGTGGAGGCGACCGACACCGGATTCGCGCCGATGCGGGTGTCGGTGCGCGCGCGCTTGGCGGTCGAGAAGGCGTGCTGGAACAGGCGGTCGAGGCGATTGCCCAGCGTGCCCGCCGCGCGCGCGGTCGCCCAGGCGTCCTTCACCTGGCCGAGGATCTGCGGCTCGCCCAGCACGAGCGAGTCGAGCCCGGTGGCCACGCGGAACAGGTGGCGGACGGCCTCGGCATCGTGGTGCCGGTAGAGGTAGGCATGCAGGTCGTCGCCCACGGCCGAGCGCTCCGCCAGCCACCCCGCCAGCGCGCCGCCGTCGTCGCTCGTCTCCGCATACAGCTCGGTGCGGTTGCAGGTCGACAGCAGGGCCACCTCGTCCACCGACGGCAACGCGCGCAGCTCGGCCAGCGCGTTCGCGGTCGCGTCGCCGGCAAACGCCACCCGTTCGCGCACGTCGACGGGCGCGGTGGCGTGGTTGAGGCCGATGACGTGGAAACCCATTCGTTACAGGTGCCTGCGCTAAGCTGCGGCGGCAGCTCCCGGCATTCTACCGGTGCGGGTGCTGCGCCTTCCGAGCCTCAATTATCCCGGGTGCGCATGCCTCACGTTTTGCGTTCGATCAAGCGGTTGGCCCTCGCCGCGGCGACCGCCGGCGTGCTGCTGCCGGCCGTGGCCGCGCCCCCGGCCGGTGCGGCCGCGCCGCCCCTGCAGCCGCTTCTCGCCGGCGAGTTCGCCCTCCAGGCGGGTCGTCTCGACGAGGCCGCGGCCGGTTACCTCGCCGCGGCCCGGGCCTCGCGTGACGCCGCGCTCGCCGAACGCGCCACGGGCATCGCGCTGGTGGCGAAGGACGACCGTCGCGCCGCCGAGGCCCTGAAGCTGTGGCGCGGCCTGCTGGGGGCGGCCGCGGCCGCCGAGCCGGACCTGCGCGTCGCCGAGGCGACCCTCGCGCTCCGTCGTGGCGACGAAGCGGCCGCCACCCGCGAACTCACCGCGCTGCTGGGGCAGGCCGACGACGGCTGGCGCCTGGCGATCGGCACGCTGGCCGGCGGCGCGAAGACGCCCAAGCAGGCCGCCGCGATCGTGACCCGGCTGCTCGACGCACGCGCCGTCCCCCAGGTGCTGAACGCCTGGCTCGCTCTCGGCGGCCTCGCCCAGCGCCTCGACGAGCCCAAACTCGCGGACCGCATCGTCGCGGAGGTCATCCAGCGCTTCCCGGGCGACCCGCGCGTCACGCTGCTCAAGGCCAGCCAGCAGCGCGAGGACGGCCACGTCGACGAGGCGAAGGCGACGATCGCGACGTTGCGCGATGCCGCGTCCTCGAGCGCCGAGCTCCGTCTGCTGGTCGCACGCGAGTACGACGCGCTGGGCGATCCCCGCGCCGCCGCCGACACGCTCGCGCGCGGCCCCCAGGACGACCAGACCTACGCTCTCCGGGCCTCCCTGTACGCCCGCGCCGACGACCGTGCCCGGTTGCAGGCGCTCTACGACGAGCTCGCCTCCGAGGCCCAGCGGCCCGATCCCGATCGCCGCCTGCTGCTCGGCCAGCTTGCCGAGTTCCTCAAGCGCTTCGACGCCGCGCTCGACTGGTACGGCTCCGTCCCCGGCGGCCCGCAGCGGTGGACCGCCCGCCTGCGCTCCGCGAACGTCCTGCACGAGCTCGGCCGCGGCACGGAAGCGGTCGAGGCCCTGCACGTGCTGCAGCAGGATGCGGCGGCCGAGGACGATGTCCGTCGCGACGCGTATGCCCTCGAGGCCGGCCTGTGGGCGAAGGACAAGAACCTCGACCGCGAGATGGACGCCTTCGCCCGCGGCCTCGCCGCGTTCGCCGATGATCCCGACCTGCTCTACGCCCGCGCGCTCGCCTGGGAGCGTCGTGACGACGTGCCGCGCGCCGAGGCCGACCTGCGCCGCATCCTCGTCGCGCAGCCCGAGAACGTCGCCACTCTCAACGCGCTCGGCTACACGCTCGCCGACCGCACCACGCGCTACCGCGAGGCGCTCGAGCTGATCAACCGCGCCCGCGCCGCCGAGCCCAACAACGCCGCGATCGTCGACAGCTACGGCTGGGTGCTCTACCGCCTCGGCAAGCCGGCCGACGCGCTGGTCGAGCTGCAGCGCGCCTACACGCTGGCGAAGGACGCCGAGATCGCCGCGCACGTGGGCGAGGTGCTGTGGGTGCTCGGCCGGCACGACGAAGCGCGTCGCTACTTCGAGGAGTCGAGGAAGATCGACGCCGACAACCGCTCGCTCGCGCGCGCCCTGCAGAAGACCGGGATCGTGCTGCCGCCCCTGCCGGCCGCGCCCAAGTCCCCGGGCGCCTGACCCCTGCATCCCGAGATCCGAACGATGACCGTCCCCCACCGTCTTTCGCGCACGTTGCTGGTCGCCGCCCTCGCAGCCGGCCTCGGTGCCTGTGCCACCACCGCCGTCGTGCCGCCGCCGACCGCGGGGCAGGCCGCCGGCTTGGAAGCCGCGCAGCGCGAGCGCGAGCGTTCGGCCGCGCGGACGTGGGGGCTGGAGGGACGCATCGCCGTCTCCACCGCCCGCGACGCCGGCAGCGGCCGCATCGAATGGCAGCAGTCGGGCGACCGCTTCGACATCCAACTCACCGCCCCGATCACCCGGCAGGGCTGGCGCCTGTCCGGGGCGCCCGGCCAGGCGTCACTGGAGGGGCTCGCCGGCGGCACCCGGACCGGCGCGGACGCCGAGGCGCTGCTGCGCGAGGCCACCGGCTGGGAGATCCCCGTCCGCTCGCTGCCGGCATGGGTGCGCGGCCTGCGGGCCGATCCCGCGACGGCGGTGGTGCGCTTCGGCGCCGACGGCCGCCTCGCGAGCCTGGCCGAGAACGGCTGGACGATCGACTACACGTGGCCCGCCGCGCCGGCCGCGATGCCCTCGCGCGTCGAGGCCCGCCGCGGCGAAGCGCGCGTCCGCCTCGTCGTCGACCGCTGGACCGACGGCACCGCGAGTCCGTGAGCACCGCCGGCTGGAGCACGTGGCCGGCGCCGGCCAAGCTCAACCTGTTCCTGCGCATTACCGGTCGCCGTCCCGACGGCTACCACGATCTGCAGACCGCCTTCCGGCTGCTGGAATGGGGCGACCGGATCGGGCTGCGCCTGCGCGACGACGGTGCGGTCCGCCGGCTCGGTGACTCGGCCGCCGGGGTGGACGAGCACGACGACCTCGCGGTGCGTGCGGCGATCGCGCTGCAACGTGAGGGCAACGTCTCCCAAGGCGTCGACATCGTCGTCGAAAAGTCGATTCCGACCGGCGGCGGTTTCGGCGGTGGGTCGTCGGATGCCGCCACGGTGCTCGTCGCCCTGAACCGGCTGTGGGGTCTCGACTGGCCGCTCGAGCGCCTGGCCGCGCTCGGTCTCGGGCTCGGGGCCGACGTGCCTGTCTTCGTAGTGGGGCGCAATGCCTGGGCCGAAGGGGCCGGCGAGCGCCTGGTCCCGATCGACCTTCCGCCGGCCTGGTACGTGGTCGCCGAGCCCGGCGTCCACGCGGCCACCGCCGCCCTGTTCGCGGACCCTGATTTGACGCGCGATTCACCGCCCTTGAAAATGGCGGACTTCGTTGCGGGGGGTGACCCCCGGAGTGACCGGCCCGGCAATGCGTTCGAGCCCGTCCTGCGCGCACGCGAGCCGGCCGTCGATGCCGCCCTCGCCACGCTGTCGCAGGTGGGGCATGCGCGGCTGACGGGTTCGGGCAGTGGATGCTTCGTCGAATTCGCCACGCGCGAGTCCGCCGAGGTGGCGCTGCGTCGGCTGCCGCCGGCGCTGCGGTGCCGGCTCGTCGCCGGTGCCAATGTGTCGCCGCTGCACCGCGCGCTCGACAGGTTCCAGGGGACGTCCTGACGTCGCCCAGCGGTACGACAGGGGCGTCGCCAAGCGGTTAAGGCACCAGGTTTTGATCCTGGCACGCGAAGGTTCGAATCCTTCCGCCCCTGCCACTTGCAACGACGCCGGCGCCCGCGCATTGCGCGACGCCCGATGTGCATCAGACCGATTCCGATTTCCACCTCTCGATTACCGGCCGCCATGCACAAAGATCGCAACCTCCTCGTCTTCAGCGGCAACGCGAACAAACCGCTCGCGGAAGCCGTCTGCAAGGAACTCGGCACGCGCCTCGGAAAGGCGCTGGTGGGCAAGTTCTCCGACGGCGAGGTGCAGGTCGAGATCGAGGAAAACGTCCGCAAGCAGGAGGTCTTCGTCATCCAGCCGACGAACGCCCCGACGGCGGAGAACTTCATGGAGCTGCTGGTCCTGGTGGACGCGCTGAAGCGCGCCTCGGTCAGCAACGTCACCGCCGTCGTCCCGTACTTCGGTTACGCCCGCCAGGACCGCCGCCCGCGCAGCTCGCGCGTGCCGATCACGGCGAAGGTGGCGGCCAAGATGTTCAGCGCGGTCGGTTGCGATCGCGTGCTCACCGTCGACCTGCACGCCGACCAGATCCAGGGCTTCTTCGACATCCCGGTCGACAACGTCTACGCCTCGCCGCTGCTGCTCGCCGACATCTGGCGCGCGCACGGCACCGACAACATGGTGGTGGTCTCGCCGGACGTCGGCGGCGTGGTGCGCGCCCGCGCGATCGCCAAGCGCCTCGACGACGCGGACCTCGCGATCATCGACAAGCGCCGCCCGAAGGCGAACGTCGCGACGGTGATGAACATCATCGGCGACGTCGAGGGCAAGACCTGCGTGCTGGTCGACGACATCGTCGACACCGCCGGCACGCTCGGCGCCGCCGCCGGTGCGCTGAAGGAGCGCGGCGCCACCAAGGTCGTCGCCTACTGCACGCATCCCGTGCTGTCGGGCGCGGCGATTTCCAATGTCACCAATTCGGCGCTCGACGAGCTGGTGGTGACCGACACGATCATGCTGTCCGACGCCGCGCGCGCCTGCAGCAAGATCCGCCAGCTGTCCGTGGCCGAACTGCTCGCCGAGACGATCCGTCGCGTGGCGTTCGGCGAATCGGTCAGCTCGCTGTACGTCGACTGAGTTCCGCGGCATCCGCCGCACATCGCTCACCTGGTCGCGGGTGAGCGGCATCGCCGCCGCGAGGCGGTTCCATCGCAGTAACAGTGAGTAATCGAAATGTCCGAACACACCATCAAGGCCGCCGGCCGCAGCGACAAGGGGAAGGGTGCGAGCCGCCGCCTGCGTCATGCCGCCGTCATCCCGGCCATCGTCTACGGCGGCACCGCCGAGCCGAAGCAGATCCAGCTCGACCACGAGAAGATCTGGCTCGCCAGCCAGAACGAGTGGTTCTACTCGTCGATCCTGTCGCTGGACATCGACGGCAGCGTCGAGAGCGTGCTGCTGCGTGACATGCAGCGTCATCCGTTCAAGCAGCAGATCATGCACCTGGACTTCCAGCGCGTGAACGCGAACGAGACGCTGCGCGCGCGCGTGCCGCTGCACTTCCTCAACCAGGACACGTCGCCGGCCGGCAAGACCGCCGAAGTCGTGATCGCGCACGAGCTCAACGAAGTCGAAGTGAGCTGCCTGCCGAAGGACCTGCCGGAGTTCATCGAACTCGACCTCGGCGGCCTGAAGCAGGGCGACGTGATCCACCTGTCGGACATCAAGCTTCCGCAGGGCGTCGAGATCCCGGAGCTGAAGCTCGGCAAGGAGCATGACGTGGCGGTGGTCAGCGCGAAGCTCGGCCGCACGGGCCAGGAAGAAGCGCCGGCCGCGGAAGGCGACGCGAAGTAATCGCAACAGGTGGACGGGCCGGCCCTCGCGGTCGGCCCGTTCGCATTTGCGGAGAAGTCGATGGCCGGAATCAGACTCATCGTCGGACTGGGCAATCCCGGGGCCGAGCACGCGCGCCAGCGGCACAACGCCGGCTTCTGGTTCGTCGACGAGCTCGCGCGAAAGTCCGGCGGGCAGTTCCGCGTCGACGCCAAGCTGTTCGGCGAGACGTGCAAGGTGGATATCGCGGGCAAGCCCGTGTGGCTGCTGAAGCCGGCGACCTTCATGAACCTTTCGGGCAAGTCGGTCACCGCGGCGATGCGCTTCTGGAAGATCGAGCCCGACGAGGCGCTGCTGGCGCACGACGAACTCGACCTCCCGCCCGGCACCGCACGCCTCAAGTTCGATGGCGGCCACGGCGGGCAGAACGGCCTGCGCGACACCATGCGGCTGCTCGGCCACGGCAAGTTCCACCGGCTGCGGGTCGGGATCGGCCATCCGGGCCACAAGGACAAGGTCGTCGGCTGGGTGCTCGGCAAGCCCGCGGCTGCCGACGAGTCGATGATCCTGCGCTCGATCGACGACGCCATCGACGTGCTGCCGCTCGCCGTATCCGGCGACGTCAACGAGGCGATGAAGCGCCTCAATACCGCCAAGCCCTAGCGGCCATGCGCAAGCGACTGCCCCGCGGCCGCTTGCGCATCACCGTTCGACTCACCGGAGTTCCACCATGGGCATCAAATGCGGCATCGTCGGCCTGCCCAACGTCGGCAAGTCGACCCTCTTCAACGCGCTGACCAAGGCGGGCATCGCCGCGGCCAACTTCCCGTTCTGCACGATCGAGCCGAACGTCGGCATCGTGCCGGTGCCGGATCCGCGCCTCGGCCAGCTGGCCGAGATCGTCAAGCCGCAGAAGGTCATCCCGACCGCGGTCGAGTTCGTGGACATCGCCGGCCTGGTCGCCGGCGCCGCGTCGGGCGAAGGACTGGGCAACAAGTTCCTCGCGCACATCCGCGAGGTGGACGCCATCACCCACGTGGTGCGCTGCTTCGAGAACGCCGACGTCATCCACGTCAGCAACAAGGTCGATCCGATCGCGGACATCGAGACGATCGATACCGAGCTCGCGCTGGCCGACCTCGAGTCCGTCGACAAGGCCCTGCAGCGCGCCGAGCGCTCGGCCAAGACCGGCGACAAGGACGCGAAGGTCCGCGCGGAGATCCTCGGCCGCATCCGCGCCGGGCTGGATGCGGGCACGGCCGCCCGCGCGATCGGGCTGTCGGACGAGGACAAGGCGGCGGTACGCGACCTGTTCCTGATCACCCTCAAGCCGGTCATGTACGTGGCCAACGTCCTCGAGGACGGGTTCGAGAACAATCCGCATCTCGACGCCGTGCGCGCGCGGGCCGCGGGCGAGGGCGCCGAGGTGGTGCCGGTCTCGGCGGCCATCGAAGAGGAGCTGAGCCAGCTCGACGACGCCGACCGCGACGCCTTCCTGACCGACCTGGGCCTGGACGAGCCGGGCCTGAACCGGGTGATCCGTGCCGCCTACAAGCTGCTGGGCCTGCAGACCTACTTCACCGCGGGCGTGAAGGAAGTCCGCGCCTGGACGGTCCGGGCCGGCTCGACGGCCCCGCAGGCGGCGGCGGTCATCCACACCGACTTCGAGAAGGGCTTCATCCGGGCCGAGACCATCGGTTTCGACGACTTCCTCAAGTACCGGGGCGAGGCGGGCGCCCGCGATGCCGGCCGCCTGCGGCTGGAGGGCAAGGAGTACCGGGTCCAGGAGGGCGACGTCCTGCATTTCCGGTTCAACGTCTGATCGATGGGCCGGTCGGCGCGGCAAAGTGAACGGTCCGTTGACTTGCCCGAATCGGTCGGCCAGAATTGCGGGCTCTTCGGAGGGATACCCAAGCGGCCAACGGGGGCAGACTGTAAATCTGCTGGCTTACGCCTTCGGTGGTTCGAATCCACCTCCCTCCACCAGCTTCACGACGTATTCGAGTTCCACCCGGCGGCCTTACCAACCACCGGCGCAGTGCCCAAGCGGTTCGTCCGGCGCGGGAGTAGTTCAACGGTAGAACCTCAGCCTTCCAAGCTGATGGTGCGGGTTCGATTCCCGTCTCCCGCTCCATTGAACGCCGCGACAGACATCCGCAAACGTTTCACGCTCACGTAGCTCAGTCGGTAGAGCACCTCCTTGGTAAGGAGGAGGTCGAAGGTTCGATTCCTTTCGTGAGCACCATGTTGCAGGCGGATCCTTCCGCAACAGCCCGGCCCCCGGCCGGACTCACCCACAACACTTCACCGAACGCTTCCAGCGAAGCGCCCCAACGAGACGGAACCATGGCCAAGGGTAAGTTCGAGCGCACCAAGCCCCACGTGAACGTGGGCACGATCGGTCACGTGGACCACGGCAAGACGACGCTGACGGCGGCGCTGACGAAGGTGGGTGCCGAGCGTTTCGGTGGTGAGTTCAAGGGTTACGACCAGATCGACGCGGCGCCGGAAGAGAAGGCGCGCGGCATCAC
>NZ_BAAGAB020000040.1:0-26072 GCF_047159895.1 Lysobacter xanthus | reverse complement strand
AAGCCGGAACGAAGCGGCGTCGGCTTGAACGACTAGTTAGCGCCCGGCCCGGTTGGGACAGACGCCGCGAAAGACTTTCAGGTGCGAGGATGCCACGACGCGGCCGGAACGGCAGCAGCCCGCGAGGCCGGGACCGACGAGCGCGACAGGGGACGGCCAGCCGGGCCGCGCTGCGCCAGCAGGGCGGCAAACCGGTTCAGCGATGGCGAGGCGCGTGCCGCAACCGCCGAGATGCGGCCGGGCAGGGTGCCGCGCTGCAGGCGGTTGGGCTGTGCACTTTCCCCAGCGCGGCACGCTGCGTGAAGCCGGCGCACAGTCCGAGCACGCGCGACGTTGCACGGCAACGCGCTCGCGGCGGCGGCAACACCGCGCGGCGAACGACGAGGCGCCGGAACCAAGCGCCGAAAACTTACGCCCTCACTGCGGGCGCTAACACCAAGTAGGCCTCAAAAGGGGCCGTATGCACGGATGGTGGCAATAGGTCTGGAATGCGTCAACGGAAAAATCCTACGCCGCTTCAAGCGTTTAGCCGATGGAGCATCGCGGGTTGCCGCGTGATTCTGCGGGGATACCAGCATATGTGAGTGCGTAATGGATTACGCAATGAAAGCAGACCACGTAACAGATCGCCCGGTACGCCTGCTCGACCAGGTCCGCCGAGCTTGCCGCGTCCGGCACTACAGCGTCCGGACCGAGCAGGCCTATGTGTACTGGACCCGCAAGTTCGTGCTGGCCAGCGGAAAGCGCCACCCCAAGGCCTTGGGCGGGCCGGAGGTCACGGCCTTCCTGACGTCGCTGGCGACCGAGGGCAATGTCGCCGCCGGAACCCAGAACCAGGCGCTATCGGCGCTGCTGTTCCTCTACCAGCATGTCCTGGAACTCGAGCTGCCGTGGCTCGGGGACGTGGTGCGGGCCAAGCGACCCCGGCGGGTTCCGACCGTGCTGTCGCGGGCTGAGGTCGGCCGGCTCTTGGCGGCGCTGGAAGGACCTTGCTGGCTCATGGGCGCGATGCTCTACGGCACCGGCATGCGCCTCATGGAGTGCGTCCGCCTCCGGATCAAGGACGTGGACTTCGGCCGCCACGAGATCGTCGTCCGGGATGGCAAGGGCGGTAAGGACCGGCGGGTACCGTTGCCAAGAACACTGGAGGCCCACCTCAAGGAGAAGGTCGACCGGGTGCGCACCCTACACGCCGGGGACCTCGCCGTTGGCGTTGGTCGGGTCTGGCTCCCGCATGCGCTCGACCGCAAGTATCCGAACGCGGCAGCCGAGTTCGGCTGGCAGTACCTGTTCCCCGCGAAGGGGTACTCCCGGGACCCGCGGTCCGGGGAGCTTCGCCGGCACCACGTCAACGAAGGAATCCTCCAGCGAGCGGTCCGCAACGCCCGCAAGGCCGCGCTGATCGACAAGCCCGTCAGCTGCCATACGCTGCGGCACAGCTTTGCGACCCATCTGCTCGAGGCCGGGCACGACATCAGGACCGTGCAGGAGCTGCTCGGGCACAAGGACCTCAGCACGACGCAGATCTACACCCACGTGCTGGGCAGGGGCGCCAATGGCGTCCTAAGTCCGCTCGACGCGGCAGGCTGATGTCCGCTTCTGGCCGATAGCGGACATGGGGCAGGGCACATCCACGAGTCTGTAACCCGCACTGCTATCGGGTTCTGGGGTCGTGACAAATTTCAACTCGTGCGTACGCGCGGCCGCTGGCCGCGGAGCCTGATTCCCAAGGAGCAGGCGCCTAACGGGCCCGGGTGACACGCATGGGCGCTGGGATCTCCGCCGGAGACAGGCTTGGCCCGTTGCCCTCCCGTCTTACTACAGCGGAACATGCAGCCCTTGGTCCGGTCACTCGCCGCGTACTAGGCCTACCGGACGTCCACCGTCACGCTGACCTCCGCGGTGACGCAAAGACGGCCCTCTAAAGCGTCGACCCTCGGGTAAATGTTCGGAAGGAACGCGACGAACGCATCACGCAAGAGTCAAGGGGTCGACTGCCCAAAGTGACGTGCCAGCCAGCGCTCAGCACCTTCGATGTCCAGATGTAATGACGCGTAGCTCCGTCGCAAGAGGCTTGGGGACAGCAGGTGATCCCATTTCTCGCGCGTCAGATTGGCCGCGTCGTGAAGCAGCGTCTCGACTTCCGGAATCGGCAGCTTCGCAACGTCGCAAATCGTTTCGGTCAGCTCGCGAACTGAACGTTCCGCACGCTCGACTTCGACGCCGAGACGATTAGCGTATGACCTGACGTCTCGGGAGGTGAGCCAACGGGCGATGGCCTCGTTGACCGCATCGCCTTCCCACGTGACGAGTTGAACGTGAGCGCCCTGGTCGATGAGGACGGTCCGTTCGAGCCCCAAGGTCTTGAACCCCCCGCGCCCCTCCTCAAGGAAGCGGTTCGCCGTCGCGTCGAGGAACGGAATGGTGCCTACGCCTTGGTAAAGCTCACACATTGTCTGGCGCACGCGCGAATGGACCTGCCCGACGCCCCCACTGAACAGGGGGGGTGCCCCGCCACGAGCAGCCGCGACGTGAACGGTTTTGCTCGCGTCGTCCACCGACTCGACAAGCCACGTTCGCCCGCCAAAAAGGATCCGCTGGCCGGGACTCAGCATTTGGGCCACCGGCAACGTGCCCAAGGTTTTACCCTCCACCACGATGCGGAATTCTTCATCCGTGGCGAACGCTGCGTAGAAGCTGTAGTGATTCACCATACGATCGCCCAGCGGGCCGTGCAGGAGGGTTCCAGCGCTGTCCTGCACGAGCACATCGTGCTGGCCGAGGGTCCGTAGGAAGTCTGCGAATTCAGCCTTCGACATGCCCGCAAAGGGTGCGCCCGGTGCGCAGAGCGCGTAGTAGGCGCGGCCCGCCGTAAGCCCACCCGTCTGCGCGATCAGCGACACCAGCTGCTGTACGAGCGTGGAGTGATGCGCGCCGTGCGTGACCGGGGGCTCGAACCAGTTGGCAAGCAACAAGCTGATCGTGGCCGCCATCTGGACCGTGTCGATGCGAAGCCGCGTCGCTAGGTCCGAGTTCGAACCGAGCGCCTCTTCGATGACGAAGCCGCGCAGAATGGCCGGCTCGCCATCACGGCGGCCTGATCGGCCTAAGCGCTGGCGCAAGCTGGCGACCGAAGGCGGCGTCCCGATCTGCGCGACACTTTTGACGGCGCCGATATCAATGCCGAGTTCCAGCGTGCTGGTACAAATCGCGGTCGCAGGTTGTTCCCGCTGTTTGAGCGCCAGCTCGGTATCGTGCCGAATCTCCTTGGAGAGATTGCCGTGGTGTGGCCAGAACTCGTTCGGCACCTTGGCCGCAGCACACTGCTCGCGCAGCAGGTGCGTGTACCGCTCTACTTCCCGCCGGCTATTGGGGAATACGAGATTGCTTGAACCACGCAATGCGGCAAATAAGTGTTCGGCGATCGCTTTAGGCGCGACAGGGTCGGGCGGCTCTCCAGGCGTATCTGCGTCTTCCGAGGGCGCCATTGGTTCCTCAAATCCGCGGACCAAAACCCGCAGCTGTCCGCCGCCAGAGCGAGAGTCGATGATCTCGACCGGCTGATTGGCGCGCAGGAAGCGGGCAGCGAGCTGCATGTCGCCCAGCGTCGCTGACAGCCCGATTCGGGGCACGGGCCGCCCTAGCACCTCGTCGATGCGATGCAGCAGCGACTGCAGCTGCTTGCCACGCTCGGTGCCGATGAAGGCATGCAGCTCGTCAACCACTACAAACCGCGCGTCCCCGAAAATGCCCGCAACCCGCGACCCGCGGTTGCAAAAAAGCGCCTCCAGCGATTCAGGCGTGATCAGTAGAACTCCATGCGGTTCCTTGAAAAATTTCTGCTTGCGCGATGCCGTGACGTCGCCGTGCCATGGCCACACCGGGATTTCCAAGCGCTCACACAGACGTTCTAGACGCCCGAACTGGTCGTTGATCAACGCCTTCAGCGGGCTGATGTAGACAATGAGGCTCGGCTCAGGCCGCGCAAGCATAGACGTCAGGGCAGGGAGGAACGCCGCCTCGGTCTTGCCTGAAGCGGTGCTCGCTGCCAGCACCGCATCGCGATCACCCCTGAGGATCACAGGGATGGCGCGCTCCTGCACGTCGCGGAGCGCACCCCAGCCTTCCGACCACAGATACGCCTGAATGCGCGGATCAAGCTGAAGAAATGCCTGGGAGTCGGCCACGAGCTACAGCGAGAACGAAGCGAACTCGTCGTCAGTGTCGACCGGACGGTCGGCCTGCGCGCCGTCATCGACTTCCACACTCACCTCGCCGATAAGCGACTGCCACTGGGCAGTCGGGTTCTGATCGAGGACGGCGAGCAAATTGATGAACGATGTAATCGTCGTCCGGGGCGTTCGGAAAAAGGCGTCCCCGATGCGGTTCGCACAATGCTCCATGAAAGCAGCAATGGCGGGGTCGGGCAGCAGGTACCGGGCACTGTCGCCACCGGCATACACGTGCCGGATCTTGCCGAGCAGCAAGTAAAAGTCTTCAAGCGTTAGACTCGATAGCCGGAGTACCGGGCCGGTGAAATCAACGAGCGTGTCGCCTGCAAACGCATTCTGAGCAAGGCGGCTTTGAAGGGCGGTGTAACTGTAGACACCGCGCCGAGTGTCCATGAGGAACTCGGGAGTCCCACCCAGCACGAAGCCCAAACCCACAGCTGCGCCCTGCAGGCTGTCATTGAGCATGCGAAGAAGCTGCTCGTAATTAGAACTTCGTGCCTGCGCGTTGGAAAGCTTGTAAAGGTTTACCAACTCGTCCAGACACACGAAGAGGCCTGCGTACCCGGCCAACCTCGCGAACCGCGCCAGGAGCTTGAGCTGGTCATAGACCGAGGCATCGTCGACTATTGTGCGCACGCCCAGGGCAGCGCGCGCGTCGGTACGCGTGCTGAACTCACCGCGCAGCCAACGGATGGCGTCCGACTTGAGCTGCTCATTGCCTTCCTCCGCACCCCGGCAATAGCACGCAATGACGTCAGCGAAGTCATAACCGTTGACCAGCTCGGTCAACTGCTCGAGTCGAGACCGAATGACCGATTCCACCGTTTCACCACTCGACTTGGCGTCGGCCTTCGCGGTCGAGATGAACTTTTCAACGATCCCAGCAAGTGCTCCGCCCTCAGGCTTCGCACGTGTCGCTAGGCTGCGCATGAGCTCCGCGTAAAGCGAGCGCGCTTGGCCGCCTGAGGCATGCAGTCGTCGATCAGGGTTGAGATCGGCGTTCGCCACGACAAGCTTGCGCTCCATCGCGATCGATCGAATGAGGTTAAGAAAAAACGTCTTGCCCGCACCGTACTCGCCGATCACGAAGCGAAACGAGGATCCACCGTCGGCGACCCGATCGATGTCGGCGAGTAGTGCCTCGATCTCGCGGCTGCGCGCGACCTGAATGAGATGCTGTCCCGCTCTTGGCACCACGCCGGCTCGAAGCGACTGAATGACCGCATCGCGATCCTTGGGGCGGATAGGGCTGCTCATGCGGCCAATTTCTCCAGTAGCTCGGAATTGATGTCCACGGTTTGGTCGCCCTCGCAGAGTGGAACATCGAACGCGTCGAATGCGGCCTCGTTGATCTGCTCGAGCGCGCCGTCCAGCATCAGGTCCAGATCCGCCGCGGCATCCTCGAGTTCGGCTCGCGACCACTGTGCCCGGGATAGCAGCAAGCGCGCCAATGCGGTGTGCTGCTCGTCGAGTACCAGTGGCCACGGCGTGGCACCAGATGCAATCTGAACTTCCGGCTCTGGAGCGGGCGGGTCCTGAGTCGGAAGGGCGGGCTCTTCCACGAATATCTTCGAAAGTAGGGCCGAGACCTGCTCGGTATCGCGTTGCAGTGCCGCGATGCGGTCTCTGTCGAGCTGGAATCCCGTGGTCCGTGTTTTTCGAGCCTTCGCCGGTGTGCCGCTGGCGCCGGCGTGGACGTCGCTGAACACCCGTGCCGTGTCGACGCCAAGCACGCGATATGCCTTCTCGAGGAACTTCACCTCTTCGGGCACGACGACGCCGTCGCTCTGCACGAGCGTCGCCATCATGGTTGCGAGGGTCTCCTTCGCGTCCGTCGGCAGCGGCTCGAGCTTGCTGCGTAGAGCCGCGAGAGTGGGCGGTGCCGCGACCAGCAGCTGCAGATGGGCGCGCAGTCGTTCGCGCTCGAACGCCGCCAGATGTCTCCAGCCGTCGATCTCGCGCTGCAGATGCGCGATTTCCAGGGCGTGAAATTGGCCGTCGGCACAAGCGCAAGCCGCGGCGAGCTGTAGGGTGAGGACGGCCGTCTGGTAAGCCGCCGTAATCGTGTAGTGCTCCTCAGGCGCACTCTTGCGGAACACCACTACGGGATCTCGGCCAGCCGGTGCTCGGGCGCCGGTAAGGATGTTGGGCTCGAGACCTAGCCCGATATCGTCCAATGCCGTAGCGACCGCGCGTAGGCGTTCACGGGTGAGCGCCTGCGGCGAGGCGCCGAGTTCGCGGCCGAGCTCATCGACGCTTAGGGTGAGTGGTTCGGAGCCCATTCGTCCGGCGAGAGCTTCGAGCCGATCGCGCGTCGCTCTTGGCCACTGGGTCGGGGGCAGGAGAAGCGCCGCCTCGAGCGAGCCCTTGAGGGTGGGCTCCTTGCCCAGCAAGCGACTGTAGGCGGCCAGCTCCCCCGTGCATCGCTCGGCCAACTCTTGCAGCTTCTTCACGGGGGCCGTCAGGGCGGCCACGTCCGGGATCTCCCCGAACGTTAGGTCCACGGCTTGGCCGGCGAACCCCGGCGAGGCAGGGCGGTACTGTGCCTTCAGTTTGGTCTTGTTTTTCGGCAGGATCAGGCCTTTGCCGAAGGTCTCGCGGTAGCGCTCTGTCCACAATGACGCGAACTCGTCGGGGCAGCGCGTAGCGGGCGTCCGCAAGGACAGACCGGGAGCGTGGCGCAACCAGGCAAGAGCGAGTGACGCCGACAGCGGAGAACGGTCGAGTGCGGCTTGCCCCAGCGTAAGGCGCAGGCGAAAAGGAACTTCGTAGCTGGGGGCGAAGGCAGGCAGTGACTCGTCGTAGAGCCGGGTGTCCAAGCCTTGCAAGTCCACCCAGTTCAGCAAATCCGTCGCGTAGCGGCGGAACGAGTCGGAGGCGCCGCCGTAGATCGACAGCAATCGCCGGACCTCGCTCGCGATGACAGGCCACTCGGCCTTAGAAGTGTCGTCGCGGCTGGTGTCGAGGATGATGCGGCGTTCGAGCCCGTAGAAGTACAGAAATACGAAGCCGATGTCACACGCAGGATCCGAACGTCCCTGCGCGAGCCAGTTGAGGTACGCGCGGCGCTGCGTGGGCGAGATAGTGGCGAAGCTAGGCCAAAAGCTCATCCCGCCGTTTCGATAGCTGCCGACCGTCGCGATCGGCAGGTGTGCGCTGATCAGGCACGGATCCACAAGTCCGTTGATGGCATTGAGGCGCGCACCGACGTAAAGAAGGCCCCTTGGTATCGCAACGTCCGAGATCGTGACCGACTCACCGGCCGCGACCCAGCGCCCATCGCCGTAGCCGTCGGGCGGTGCCGCGATGGCATGGACGGCGGCAGGTGCGGCGTTAGAAGCCTCGGCAGTAAAAAACGCCTCGTCTGGGATTTCGGGAATCGGCTGAGAGGGAAGCGGCGGCGGAAGCGGAGTCGCCGCCGCGGTCGGCGGCGGGGTTGCCGCTCGCGCAAACTGTTCCCGTAACGCTTCGCTTCTCGCACGGGTCTCTTGGATGCCCAGGTCGCGCACACGACGCCACTGAGCATCGGCATGCTGCAGCCGCGGATCACCAACCTCACGGTCCGGAGCGGCCCGCTCGACGGGGGTAGGCAGCGCCTCAGTCGAAATCGCTGGTGCACCCGGCTGCACTTCGGGTCCTGCCGATGCAGGAGGCGCGTCGATTTCGATCGTGCGCGACCTGTCGCCCGCGGACTGCGTAACGACCGGCGCCTTCGCGCGTGGTGCGACAGACTTCGCCACCAACTCGGCGAGCGTAGGCTGCGGATCGGGCGGCCGCCGCGTGCGAGCGGTCTTCGACTCGGCATCCGCGACGAGCAGCTTCACGGCGACGTAGGCGACAGCCACGAGTGCCAACGTGATTCCAAGAAGAATCCAAACTTCTCGTGGAATCATCGCGATCACGACCAGCACGCCGATAATGAGCCAGAGGCCGCCTCCGCCTGACCGTCGCGCCACGATTCCCCCGTTCGCCTGCGTTTTGGACTCAACACCGTCCCGTTGCGAATAATATGACAGTCGGCGGTTCCCTCGACATTCTCGGGTCGCTTACCGTCTCGGGTTGAGTCAGCGGCCGGTGCCGTCCGCTCTAACGGGGGCGATCGAAAAGTCGGGGAGATTGGGGCAGAGCCCGACGACCGCGACAGCCGTCGTCAACTCCGTGACCGACACGTAGCGCTTGGGCCGCCGCCCAGTTATGCGGGCTCCGCGATCGCCTTCGTCGCGCCATCATGAGTCATGCCGTAGCGCTCGGGCAGCCGGACCGTACCGTGGCCAAGCCCGGGTTTCTTGTGCACGTGGATCTGGACACCGACACGCTCTTTCAGGGCTTCGACGTGGCTGATAATCCCGACCAGCTTGTTCTGGCCTCGGAGGCACTGCAACCCTTGCAGGGCGATTTCCAGGGCCTCCGGGTCCAATGTCCCGAAGCCTTCGTCGAGGAACAGGCAGTCGATTGAGGCCCGCCTGCTGACGAGTCCGGACATACCCAGCGCCAGAGCCAAGCTGACGAGGAAGCTTTCGCCGCCCGAGAGGGTCGACGTGGGTCTTACGACGTCGCACTGCCAGTGATCGGCCACCACCAGATTCAAAGTCTCGCCAGCACGCCGGAGGCTATATCGTCCTTGCTGCAGGTTCGCGAGGTGTTGATTGGCCAAGTGGACGAGCTGGTCGAGCGTCAGTCCCTGCGCGAACCTCACGAAGGCGTCGCCCTTGGCAGAGCCGATCAGAGCATTGAGATGGGACCAGTCCTCGTAAAGGCCGCGCGCCGTCTCCAAGGACGTTCGCACGGCGTCAAGCCGCGCGCGCCCCTCGTCATCCGTCGTACGCTGCTGCAGCAGTGTTCCGACCTGTTCGCGAGCGGCGGCATACTGCGCGTCCAGCGTTTCGCGCTGGGTGAGGAGGACCGCTTGGGGCTGGTCGGTGAGCGGTGATGCGATCAACCGCTGATGCGCCGATAAAGCCTTCTCGTGAACGACCCCACAGGTCTGAAGCGCCTGCTCCAAGCCTTGCAGGCGAGACTCCAGTGCTGCCCGCGCGTCGACATCCATCAGATGGGACTCGAGATGCTCAATCGAACTGAAAGGACTCGCATCAAGGGCAGCTTGAAGGACAAGGGCCGCCTGCTCGGCGGCGCGCTGGGCATCGCCGAGCCTGCCTCGGTCGCTGTCTCGCCGCGTGGCTAGCGTTTCTAAACGCCCGCATGCCGTGTCGTAAGCCGAGCGTGCGGTAGGGTAGTCGGGCAGGTCATCGGCACTCTCAGCCAACGGCTTCCAGCCACCGCGGCTCCACCGCTCCTCGCTTTCTCGATCCTGTCCGTGCGCTTCGCCCAGGGCATCTTCATATCGAGGCAGATTGGCGTCGAGCTGGCGATACCGATCGCTCATTGCCCTGTAGTCGGCCCATGTGGCTTCACGTTCGGCTAGCCACCCATTCACGTCTGGAGGCAGGCCTTGGAGGCCCGTCGCAGTCAAAAAACGTGAGACCGCGGCGCCATGGTCACTGAGCGCTCGCTCTGTAGCCTGCGTGAGGTCAAGGCACCGCGCCTGAGCAGCCTCGAACGCACTTTCGGCGGTAACGGTGGCCAGCTGCAAAGGTGTGTCGGCACGAATGAGCTCGTCCCACTCCCGTTGCAGCTGCGCACTTCTTTTATCCGCGGCGTGAGCTTCCGCTGCGGTGCGCTCGGCTTTCACTGCCGCGGCCTCAGCATCACCCAGCACCTCAATGTCGAGCATCCCCGAAGGGAGATTCTCCGACGAGCAGGCTTCTGCCAATTTAGCGCCGTCTGCCTGCAAGGCCCGTTGCTCGGCCTCATAGCGCGCAGCCAGCGCCGAATGTACTTGTGTGAGCCGCAAGAGTTCTGAAGCCTGCTCCGAACGCACTTGCCGCGCTTCCCGCACCGCAATCGCGGCTGAATTGGCTTCACGTTCGGCGTCGTCGACATCGCGGGCCGAATAGTCGTCGATTGCAGGATGCACCGTCGAGCCGCAAAGCAGGCAGGGGTCGCCCGGCAACATCTGTTCGCGAAGGTCTTCAAGACTGGCGATTCGAACGTTCAGCTGATAAATCTGCTGCTTGTCAGCGGCCGTTGCCTCAAGCTCTGCGACGCGCTGCTCAGCTGCTGCCACCCCGTGGACCTGCTGCTCCAACCGCAGTTTGAGATCTGCGACCTCGGCGGCGCGCTGCTGGATTCCGGCGCCCCGGTCCCGTAGTGCAGACGCGTGCGCGAACAACGCAGTCAGCCGTTCGGACCGACCCCGGGCCGTTGTGGCCGCCTCGTCGAGGGCGGTGAGCTCCGAGCCGCCAAGTAATCCGGCGAGAGTTTCATTTGCGTGGGCAGAGGCGATGCGCGCTGCTTCGATCCTGAGGGCATGTTCGGTTTGCGCGCGTCGCTTTTCGGTCAGCACGTCTTGCGAGCGTTGGACCTCCGCTTGACACTCCCGCGCCAAGCGCTGAGTGTCCGCATGCGCCGAATGCTGCGACAGAACCGACTCCCACTGGGCTCGCCAAGTTCCCAGCGCCTCGCCGAGTGCCTCCCCCAACGGCTGGCGCTGCATCTTGGCCTGTAGCTCGGCCATGTGGATTTTCGTGTGGCGAACGACCGCTGTCCCCTTTTCAACGCGCGCCTTGGCGCTCCGCAGGGCGACCCATGCAGCGCGCTTCATCTCGTCTTGCGACCGCGAAATCTCGCCTTCCAGCTCCTTCAACGTGCTCTCGAGCGACTCGACCGAGGTCCTGGCTTGGCGCACCGCCACGAGCTGAGGGCGAAGCTGCTCGGCGTCTCGAGCCGAATTAAGGCGGAGTCGCTCGGCCGCGGATTCGTCGTACTGTTCCTGCGCTTGCGCCAACGCGGTCTTGGCTTCGGTAACCGCCAGCGCCGCCGTTTCTAGCTTCCTCACCCACTCAAGAGCTTGTGTGGTGGTGTGAACGCGCTCTAGTAAACCGTCTGCTTGGGCTTGGGAAGTCTGGATGCTCTCCTCGAGCTGAGCGCGTGCAGGTGTGTCGAGCACGCGGAGCTCGCCTGCCTGCGCCTCGATACGGTCGATCTCCTGGCGGGTGGCTCGCGCCTGGTCAAATACATCCTTAGAGATTGCCCGATAAACCTCCGTGCCCGTCATGCTTTCGAGGAGTTCAGCGCGGTCGTCTTCTTTCGCGTTGAGAAATTCCGAGAAGCGGTTTTGGGCGAGGAGGACGGATCGACAGAATCGGTTGAAATCCAGTCCGCTGATTCGCTCTATCTCCGCGAGTTTCTCGCGAATGCTCGACGCGATAATGCGACCGTCTACATGGGCCAATTCGACCTCGGCATTTTGCAACCGCCCGTCTCGGGCGTTGCGCGCGCGCCGTTGGCTCCAACGGGCGCGGTAGCCATCACCCCGGCATTCAAATTCGACCTCCGCGGAGCACTCGGTCTCGAACTCGGTCATGAGCGGGTTTGTAGCCTGCGAAAGCTGGCTATGCCGCGGCGTCTGGTGGAAGAGCGCGAGGCAGATCGCGTCAAGCAGCGTCGACTTCCCAGCGCCTGTCGGCCCCAAGATCGCGAAGAGTCCTTCATTGAAAACGGGGTCGCGAAAATCGATGTAGCACTCACCTCGGAGCGAGTTGAGATTGAGCAACCGGACCGAAAGAATCTTCATTCCGCAGTATCCGCGTGGATTCGCGCGACGGACTCGCTAAAAAGCTCACGCAAGCGGTCGATCCGCTCAGGGGGAATAGCGTCCGACTTCTGTGTGAGAAGCCTTTCGAACACGTCATGAGGGGTCACCTCAACTAACGTAACCGGCGCGGGGGCGATGGATGTCTGCTCAACGCTGGAAGTCGCGCGACGGACGCGTACGACGTCCAAGGGCAGGCCTGCCGCCATGTCCTCGACCTGGCGCACTAGATCGGGCAAGTAGTCGCTGTCGCTCACAGTAACCTCCGCCCACGCCGGTAGCGAATGATTGAATGCGAGGGCATGCATGCGAAGTCGGTCAGGCAGCTCAGCGAGTGTCCCAACCACGCGCAACATCGGCTGGAACACCGGCACTTCGATTGGTTCGATGGTCCGTCCAGTTCCGGAGAATTCCACCAGCAATACCTGCTTCCGCTGGTCGAGCTCGTCAAAGCTAAGAGCCAGTGGGGAGCCGCAGTAGCGGACATGGTCTATGCCGCCGACGTTCTGCGGTCGGTGGATGTGTCCCAGCGCGATGTAGTCGGCGGGCGGCAGTTGATTTGCCGGGAAGCAATTTAGGTTACCGACGTAGATTTCCTGCACTGATTCGCTCGACGTGGCGCCTACAGTAGTCAGGTGCCCGGTTGCAATGATCGGCAGCGAGGCGTCGAGCTCGTCGCGGCGGAGCAGGGCTGCGGCGTAAATCGCGGCATAGTGCTCGGCGATGCCCTGCATCACGCCAATCCGGCGCTCCTCGATCGATTGTCCCGCCCAACTCCGGACGACGTTTCGCTGGTGCAGAAAGGGCACCCCACAGAGAATCGCGCCCGGCCGCCCGTCGCGCCTGGCGAGCACGTGGATTTGCTGGTCGGGCGCCTGAGTCGATTCTGGAATGACCAGAACGGGCAGACTGCTCAGCAGCCCGTGCGTCTCGCGGAGCATTGAAGGCGAATCGTGATTGCCGCCCAGGACCACCAGCTGCGCCCCCGTGGCCACCATGCCGGCGCAGAAGTCGTAGTACTGACGGCGCGCAAAGCTCGGTGGGGCGCTAACGTCGAAGATGTCGCCGGCGACGATTAAGACGTCCGCTGCGAAGGCTTCGACTTGGGCAACCAGCCAAGTCAACAAGGCCTCGTGGGCAGCCTCCATCGATCGCCCATAGAGGTTTTTACCGATATGGAGGTCTGAGGTGTGCAGAATCCGCATTTGCCGGCCTACTAGCAGTGTCCGGCAACGATAAAGTGCGCCGTTCGCAGTGGTCCGTGCGATGGCTAGATGGACCTGGCGATGGGGCGCCGCGACGCCGCAGCGCCACATGCTTGCTGCACTACCGCAGCCCAAACCTGCCGAGGGAGGTCGTCCAACGGACCAGTCCCCGATGCTAATGCCAGCTCAACGGTCGTTTTTTTGGACGCTAACCGGACGTGACCTGGGCGGTGGGCAGCACCGCACCCCTGAAGGGGCGCGTGCGACTAGAAGCGCCAGACAAGTTGAAAGGTTAAGAGGCTAAAAACGGGCGACTATGTTCTCGCGTTATGGAAAGCGCGGCTCCCGTTTCGCTGCTATTTCTCTTGGTCTTCGAGAAGCCGCGCAGCCGGGTTGTCCTGCAAGCCGCCGGCTTGGAAGTAGCCGATCACGCTACTGACGGATCGATGTTCCGTCATGGCCATCAGGGCGGGCAGGGCGACACCCTGGCGACCCCCCTCCGTTACAAAGCCGGACCGGAGGCTATGGCCAGCGAAATCCCCTTCAAGGCCGGCGCGCGCTGCACGCCTCTGCACGATATCGGCGATGGCTGCAGGCGATAGTCCCGGGCCTACGCCTTTGCCATTCCAAATGCGACGGAAAATGCGCCCGTCAGACAAACCGCTAGTGGTAATCCACACTTCAAGGGCGTCTGCAGCGACGCCGAAGATCGGTTTGTCTGGCGTTGAGTTCGCTTTCGGGCCTGCCTGTTGGGTTTTGCTGTACTCGAGGCGATACACGTACTGGCGATCTGCCACCTTTCGAAGAGCGCCAAATTCGGCGGCAGCCACCTCACTGCGACGTCGCCCGCCACTCGCGAAAGCGAAGTAGAGCAGGGCGCGGTCCCGGATGCCTTCCAGGCTTTGGTCACATGTTGCGATCAGCGCGTCGAGTTCGCGCTTGGTGATAGCAGTCTTCTTTGTCGGTCGATCGCCGCGCTTGTTGGCCGCTCGGCGAGCTCGCGCAAGCAGATGCCGGACAGCTGGCTGCTCGCAAGGGTTTACGACCTTGCGCAGCTGATGGGCTTTAGACAGGACCGCGACTCGGTGCACGACTGTAGAAAGCTTCAGGGCGCCGGGCCTCTGCTTCAACCGGGCTTCGACCAGTTGGCGATCGAGCTCCGCTGGAAGTTCGAACTTCATGCCGGACATGGAACGCCGCGCGATGTGGTCAACGATGAATTGGACGGCCGCGACTTCAGGGACCGGCAGTTCAATCGGGCGCCCGTAGCGCCCTTGGAACCATGCTGCCCAATAACGCAGTGCGCTCGCGTAGCTTCGTGTGGTGTTGGCGGACGCGGCTTCCTCAAGGATTTCGCGCACTGCGTCCTGCGCCGACGCGGCGAGCTGATCGGGCAGCAGATCCCGAATGCTGGCCAGCGGCATGAGGGACGTGGATGAGGACATATGTAGTATGTAGTCTTTACTACGATAGGGCAGTTCAACCCACGATAAGCATCCCTTATCGCGGGTAGGTTTTCTGCAGAGTAGGGCGCCCGACGAGGAGACGCAAATGGCTCGTGGCATCACCCAATCCGACGTCGATCGCGCCGCGGATGCTCTGCTCGCGCAGGGCGAACGCCCCACCGTCGACCGGATCCGCCAGTTCCTGGGCACCGGCTCGCCGAATACGGTCACGCGCCTGCTGGATGTCTGGTGGAAGGCGCTCGGCGGCCGGCTCGCTGTCTCGGCGGAGAAGGTCGCCATGCCGGAGGCCCCGGCGTCGGTGGCGGCGCTGGCATCGCAGTTCTGGGAGCAGGCGCTGGCCGAATCGCGCGAGCAGGCGTCGGCCGCCCTGGAGGACGAGCGTACCGCGCTGGCGGCGGCCCGGCTCGAGGCCGACGCGCTCGTCGCCGCCGCCCGTCAGGCCTCCGAGGCCTCGGAGGCCCGTGCCACCGAAGCAGCGGCCGCGCTCCTGACAGCCCATCAGCGGCTTGAGGACCGGCAGCAGCTCCTGGACCAGCAATCGGCCCAGATCGTCGACCTGACGGTCCAACGCGACCAAGCCCTGCTGCGCGTCCAGCAGCTCGAAGCCGATGGCATTGAGTTGCGCCAGCGCTTCGAGGCCCTGCAGCACGAGGCCGAGGTCATCCGCGTCGCCCAATCCGCGCACCTGCGCGCCGTCGAAGATCGCGCGCACGCCGAGGTCGACCGCGCCCGCCAGGAGGCGCGCGAGCGCGAGAAGGCGCTGCACGCCGCGGAAAAAGCCCACTTGGCCCGCCTGCGGGAACTGGAGGGCGAACTCGCGCAGAGCCGGACGCTTACGGCCGATGCGAACCGCGGCTTGGCGGCGGAGCAAGGCCGCCGAGAAACGCTGGAGCAACAGCTGGCCGAGGTCCATCGGCGCCTCGACGGCGCATTGCAGGCCGCTCCGCGTGCATTCCGGTTGGGGGCGCCGCGTCGGCCGGCGGTCGCCCCGCGTCGCCCCCGAACACGCTGATGCGGGGCCCCGGCATCTAAGTAATACTGATCACCGTGACCACGGTGACCGACCTCCGACGCCTCAAAGAACGCGCGCTCGCGGATCCGGCCCGGGAGGTCGATTACCTGCGCGCGCTGCTCGACGCCACGCTTTACGCGCATGCGCCGGTCTCGGACGACTCCGGGAAGCTGCATTTTTTGATGTTCACGCGACCCGACGGCTTGAACGTCATCCCGTTGTTTACGGAGCTCGCACAGGCGCAGGACGCTGCTCGCAACGCAGCACGCGTCATTCCCGTTCAAGGGCGGCAGATGCTCGAGGCCACCCGCGGCGCGACCCTCATGCTCGACCCTAACGATGTGGGGATGACGCTTTACCCCGAGGAGGTGGCCACCCTCCTGGACGCGGGCGAAGCCGCCATCGCCCCCGCCTCCGCCGACGGTCCCGATCTCGAGCTGCAGGCGCCGGACCCCGGGGATGCGTGGCTGATGGACGTCATCGCCAAGGCCGTCGAACCGATCGCAGCGGTGATGCGACTCCATTTGGCCGCCGCTCGCCCAAAAGGCAGCACCGGCGAGGCCGACCGCCTGCTCGTGATCGCCGCGGTCCCGCCCGCTTGGGGGGAACGCGCCAGCCGCGCGATCGCGACCGCGATCTTCAAGAGCGGCCGGCCACCGCGGTTGGCCGTAGACCTCGCGACCTATGAACCTGGAGATGCCCTCGCGGCCTCGATGGACCAGGGCCTGCGGGTGGCGTGGTCCCGAGAGTTGCGATCGTCTGCAGCCTCGTGCGGTGGATGAGCTGCCGCCCCAGGACGACCCCGCCGAGCGCCTTCGTCGCGAGTACGAGGGACGCTTGAGCATGCTGCGTGCGCCCGGCGCGAGCGCACGCCTGAATGGTGCTTTTCGCCGGCCCGTGCGCTTGCGCGGACTCCATGCGGGGGCGCAGCACGACGTCCACGTCGATGCAGGCGCCGTGCTCGCCAAAGCGGCTCGGCACACCGCCCGATGGCTGGGTCTAAATCCGAGGCTATTGGCGGTCGTGACGGGACTGCCCGGGCAGGCCGACGTCACGCCCGAGCTCGATAGCGAGGCGTGGGCGCGGTGTTTGGCGCTCGTGCGGCTGGGCGGGCGTTTGGAATCCAAGCTGGGGCGCCGCGGCACGGTGCGTGCCTGGCTGACGGGCCGCCACCTTCAGCTGAAGCCGACGCCGCTCGACGTGTTGGCGCAGCCGGAGGGCCTCGCGGCGCTGCATGACTATCTCGACGCGTTCGAGCGCTAGCCCGAGTGGCCCGTTTGCTCGTGTTCTTCCATCCGCAGGCAGTTTGCGACGTCCGGGCCCGAGCGGACGCGGATCACGTTGGCGGCAGCCAGGTCCATAAGGCGACATGGCTGATCGAGGCGCTGGAGCCTTACCTGCCGCACCTCGACCTCGTGATCAGTCGGCCGGGTGGGGGCCGTCAGAGTCGTAGCGAGCCTGGCCTTCCGCTTCCCCAGGGTTGCAGGAGCGCGTCGTGGACGCCATTGGCGTTCACCCAACACCTCGCGAGCTGAGCAGGCACGAAGAGCTCCACTATCGGCTCGCCAGAACCTACGTTCTGTCAACCCCCCCCCTCATGGGTGGCACTGGATCGCAATCGCGACGGCTGGCCCGAATCAACGTGGCCGTACGTCGTGGAATGCCGTGCTGCCGACAGTGCGAAGGTAAGTGAGAGGCTCCGTTGGGCGCTGGAGCGATTCGACTGGTCTGAGCTCTGGTGGGGCGACGGGGAAGCGCCGCCGATCGCCCGGCGGACTCTGGCGCGATCGCCGATGTGCCTCTGGTGCGTCCCGCGCCGCCAGTGGTCAAGCCTGCTGGGCCGCTCCGCAACCGAGTTCTAGGCCCGCCCTGAGTTGCTCCCAACGATCCACGCGGGTGCAGCACTTCGGGCCGACCGTGGCGCGCTCGCGCCGCACTGGGTGCACCTGCCGAAGCGAGTGCTGGGCATGCGACGACCGTTCGAGGTCATTGGACGAGGGCCGGGCGAGCATGGTGCGCGTGCTCGAGCTTATATGGGCTCAACTGCCGCCCTCTGGCTGAGCCTCACTGACATGTTGGCGGGCGACCAGGCCTTGCAGCAGCCAACGCGCGATATACAGCGCCTGTGGGTCGCCCATGGCGGCGGCGTCAACTGCGTCGTGGAGGGTTCGCGTGTACTCGTCCATGAGCGGCATCCAGAGTCAGTGGGCCGCGAGCACGAAGGCTGCGGCCATGCAGAATCCCGCGCTGACAAGCACCAGCACGAGCAGTAGGGAGCGGTGAGCGGGGTCGTCCGATTTCATCGACCAAGAATGGTCGGTGCCGGCGGCCAATGGCATCGGACCACCCGACAATTGGCTGTAGGACTTGTCTGAACCGAATCGCTTGCAGCACGGACACCGCCGCGTGCAGCCCGGATCGGCACTAGGCTCAAACGGTTGTGCGGCGCCAGTCAGGAAGCCATTTGCGCAAAGTTGGGAACAGAGTCGCCGAGCGGCGGGTAGATAGGCAAATCACAACATTACGCACCGAGAACTACCAACTTCAGACATCGGTGCTGCCATCAGGCCAGCAAGGGGGTCGGTCGATCATGGCCGCTTCCTTGCAGCAGCCGTGCCGCGTCGCACCGACCCATGCGACGGCCTGACATAATAGGCATTATGCGAAGTTGCAGATAACTTAGCGACGGCTCGACTTGCGGGTCCAGACCGTTGGTACCGCTTGTTGCTTGCCCTCTGCTCGTCGACCTGCTGCTCTCGACTGCGGCTGCCATTGCGGTCCCGGCGCTGGCGATCCGCCGAGGCTCTACCGTTCGTAACGCAGGTGGCCCGGCACGACGGCGTGCGGCTTCAGGCGTCCGGCGGCATCCGCTGGCAGACCTCGCGGTACAGCCGCACGATCCGGTCGGCGAGACGGTCGCGGTCGGGCGCGCTCATGCGCTGCAGCGCCTCGCGCACGGAATCGGCGCCATAGGCGATGTCGGCGAGCAGTTCCTCGCAGCGGAACCAGAGGTTGTCCGGGAGGCTTTCCGGGCCGTCCAGTCGCTCGAGCTCGGCATGGGCGGCGGCGATGCGGCCGATCAGTTCGCCTTCGCGGCACAGCTCGCGGACGGCGGATTCGATGATGGCGTGGGCGACGGTCGGCATGGCGTGGTGGAAATCGGGCGGCCAAAACGAAGCCGCCGGCGCGGGGCCGGCGGCTTCGAGCGGATCAGACCGCCGCGTCCTTGAGCTTCTTCAGCGGACGGGCCTTGAGCTTGACGGACGCCGGCTTCGCGGCGAACCACTGCTCTTCCTTGGTGAACGGGTTGATGCCCTTGCGCTTCGGCTTGGCCGGGACGTCGACCTTGGTGACCTTCAGCATGCCGGGGAACGTAAAGGTGCCGCAGCCCTTCTTGTGCAGCGAGCCGTGCGCGGCTTCCTCGAGGGCGCCCAGGACGGCGCGCACGTCGCGCGGCGCCAGTTCGGTGCGCTCGGAGATGTAGTTGACCAGGCCGCTCTTGCCCAGGGGCTCGGCCACAGGCTTGATCTTGGAGGCACCGCTCGCTTTCTTCGTCGCCATGGTTTGCAGGTTCCGGGTGGAAGGAATGCGCGTTATCGCGCGACAGCGGCCCGCTTGCAAGGGGTTTCGGTCGATTCGCCCCGGAAATCAGGGTGTTTCGACGTCCGCACCCTGCCCCGGCACGTTTCCGGGTGTCTTGTCCAGCGGCAGCCGCGGCACGCCGTAGCGGTCGAGCAGCGCGGAAATCTCGGGGGCGTGGCGCGCCAGCGCGTCGTCGAGCTCGCGGCGCAGCGCACGGTCTTCGCGACGCACGCCCATCGAGATGTCGAACACCATCGGCTCGCCCGCGTCGAGCCACGGCGTCACCGGCGTCAGGTGCAGCGGCGTGCGCACGTCCTTCGCGAAATAACCCGCGGTCGGGCCCCAGACCAGGGCGACGTCCACGTCGCCGCGCGCGACGGCGTCGAGGATCGGCCGCTGCGGCGTGGCATCGACGTAATCGCCGTACACCGTGTAGCCGCGGACGTTCGCATACAGGCCGCGCCGCGCGAGCGCATGCGCGGGCGGCGTGTTGGCGCCGTCGTCGCCGATGAGCTGCACGCCGATCCGGGCGTCGCGCAGGCGCGCATCGTCGAGCGACGTCAGCGTCGCCCACGGCGTGCCCTCGCGCGCGACGAGCACGTAGCTCGACCGGTAATAGGGTCGCGTCGTCGACAGCATCTCGATGCCGCTCGCCACGCCGGCGACGATGTCGCAGTCCCCCGAGCCGATGGTGTTGCGCACGTTGCCGCGACGCTGCGCCCACCACGTGTAGCGCACCTCCGCGCCGAGGTCGCGTGCGAGCAGTCGCACCAGTTCGTTCTCGAAGCCGCTGCCGTCCTCCTTCGAGAACGGCAGGTTGTTGGGATCGGCGCACACGCGCAGTTCGCGTGCCGGAGCGCCCGTCGCGACCGCGGCGAGCAGGAGCAGGCTCAGGGCCCGACGACGACGCCCCATGGCTTGCCTCCCGTCTTGATGGTGGTGAGCGCGCGGCCGGTCTGCAGATCGATCACCGTAACGTCGCCCGAAAGCCCATTCGCCGCGTAGAGGCGATGACCGTCCTTCGACAGGGCGATGCCCCAGACGCGCTGGCCGGCCGGCAGGTAGCGGAGGATCCGACCGTCGCGCGCATCGACTTCCCCTACCCCATTGCCGCGACCCAGCGCGACGTACAGGCGGTCGGTGCCGGCCGCGTAGGCCATGCCGACGGCCTGCACCGTGTCCGGTGCGTCGCGGTCGTGGTCGAAGTCGACCACGCGCACGGGCTTGCGCGTGCGCATGTCGAACTGCGTCGCGGTGCCGCGCATCTCGGAGGTCACCCAGAGCCAACGGCCGTCGGGCGTGAACAGCGCATCGCGCGGCCGCGTGCCGACCATCACGTCCTCGACCGACTTCATCGTCGCCGCGTCGATGAAGTGCGCGAGGCTCGCGGTCTCGGACGTCGCGATCACCCATCGGCCGTCGGGGCTGACGGTGACGCCTTCCGGCTCGGCGCCGACGCCGGTGGACGCCACTACGCGGCGCGCGGCGACGTCGATCGCGGATACGCGTGCGTCGTCCTCGTTCGCTACATACAGGCGCTTCCCGTCCGGGCTCAACGCGAAGCGCTCGGGATCGGTGCCGGACGGCAGGTGGTCGACGACGCGTCGCGTGGCGAGGTCGACGACGTCGATGCGGTCGTTGCCGCTGACGGCGACGAGCAGGCGGCGCCCGCCCTCGGTGAGCACCAGCCCGCGCGGGCGGCGGCCGACGGCGATCGTCGAGTGCGACCAGTTCGAGGCGTCGATCACGTGCACGACGTCGCCCTGCTCGTCGGAGACGTAGATCGCCTCCGCGTGCGACGGTGCCGAGAGGCCGAGCGCCACCAGGACCAGTGCAATGGTCGCCATCGGCCGCCCGGGCGTATCGACGAGTCCGCGCGCCAGCAGCGCGACGCCGGCCGCCGCGTGCACGAGCCCGCCCGGCACCCACATGAGCACGCCGGCGAGTTGCTGGTCTTCCGCCGGACTGAGGCCGAAGGCATCGAGCCCGAGCGCCGCATAGCCCGCGTACCACGGGCTTTCGGAGAAGGCCATGAGCGCACCGAGCGCGCCGCTGGCCGTGGCCGTGAAGAACAGGCAGCCCACGACGAGGCCGCGGCCGCGCCGGGGCCCATGCAGCATCGCCCACCAGAAGAGCAGTGCCGTGCCGAGGAACGAGACGTGCTGGGCGACGTGCCAGCCGGATTGCGCGAGCGCGCGGTCGAAGGCGGGCGGCGCGTGCCAGCCCCAGAGCGCGGCCATCTGCAACAGGCTGGCGGCGACCGGCGCGGTCAGCACGCGCCACGGCCCGTTGACCGCGGGCGAGCGCCCGATGCCGGCCACCGCCGCGCGCCAGTGCGGCGGCATCGCCCACAGGTACACGCCGAGCGGCCGGGACAGTGCGAGGAGCGGCGCCGCCACCAGCATCAGCAGCTCGTGTTCGAGCATGTGTGCGGCGAAGGAGCGTTCGCCGGCTTCGTGCAGCGGCGAGACGACCGCGGCGGCGAGCACCAGCCAGCCCGACAGGTAGGCGATCGCCCCGCCGCGCCACGCGGGCGTGCTGCTGCGACGCGCGAGTCGCACGAGGCCTGCCAGATACACGGCCAGGCTGACCGCCAGCGGCACCACGACCCAGGCGTCGAACGTCCACCCGGGCCCGCCGTGCCCTGCCCCGTCGCCATGCGCGGCGGCCAGGCCCGGCACCACCGCCAGCGCGGCGGCGATGGTCGCTTTCAGGGTGCGCATGCGGGGACGAGCATCGTCGCGGCGGTCTGCCAGACGAGGCCGACCAGCATCAGCGCGGCGAGCATGATCGCCACGTGCGCGATGAAGCGGCGCGTCTGGTCATGCGCGCGTTCGCGGTCGCCGCCGCGCGTCGATGCCCAGGAGATCCACGTGCCGACGGCGATCAGCAGCGCCCCGGGAATGCCCACGGCGAGCCCGGCATTCGACCCGCCGAGCCGGCAGTCGAACCGCAGCATGTCGCTCAGCAACTGATGGTGCACGCCGTACGCGACCATGCCCGCGATCAATGCGGCCCAGGGCGCGAGCTTCGAGCCGTGGAGACGGTTCACAGCCATCGCGGTGTCCAGTAGACGACGAGGTAGAGCACGATCCAGCTGCCGACGATGAAGTGCCAGTACATCGCGTTGTCGGCGGTGTCGGAGAACTTGCGACCGTCGAACTTCTTGAACCAGGCGATGGCGGCGAGGACGATCGAGTCGTAGACGTCGGTGAGCGTATGCACCGTGTGCAGCACGAGGATCGCCCAGACGATCGAGCCGTAGGCGCTGCGCTGCCACAGCACGTTCAACGCCTGGAACTCGAGCCAGCGCACTACCAGCATCGCCAGCCCGAGCAGGATGACCAGCGCCAGCGCGATGCGGACGCCGCGCAGGTCGAGTGCCTTCGCGGCCCGCCCGGCCCAGATGTTCGGGATCTCGCTGACGAGCGACAGCACGAGGAACACCGTCGACCACAGCAGCGGCGGCGCGGGTGCGGTCGGCGGCCAGACGTTCTCGTTCGGCAGCAGGAAGTAGTAGGCGCCGATGGCGAGCACGAAGCCCATGCCTTCGATCAGCATGAAGCCGGTCACCGCCCACCAGCTGAGCGTGGTGGCGCCGAAGCCGTAATCCTTCAGCGCGCGGACGTCGAGCACGGGTCGCGTGGTGCGCATCAGCTGTCGGACTCCAGGCTGCGTTCGGACTTCTTCGGCCAGAACCAGGCGGTGAGCGTGATCGCGACCGGGATCGACCCCCAGACCACGCCCCATTCCTCGAACACGGTCCAGATGAACAACCCCGTCAGCGCGATCGCCGCGAGCAGCGGCCAGATGCTGGCCTCGGGCATGCCCCAGCGATGCGACGGCACGGCATCCACCGGCGAGGTCAGCAGCACCTCGCGGCGGTCGTTGCGCACGCCGGAGACGACGGGAAGCTCCAGCGCCGGCGTGCCCTCCTCGTCCGCCCACAGCGGGTGCCGGTTCACGACGACGGGAATCTCGGCGAAGTTGTAGCTCGGCGGCGGCGACGGCGTCGCCCAGACGAGGTCCGACGCGCCCCACGGATCGTCCGGCGCGCGTTCGCCGCGCAGCAGCGACTTCAGCGCATTGATGACGAACAGCAGCACGCTGATCGCGACGAGGTACGAGCCCAGCGTCGAGACCAGGTTGGGCACGTCCCAGCCCAGACCGGGGAGGTAGGTGTAGACGCGGCGCGGCATGCCGAGCATCCCGAGGTAGTGCATCGGGAAGAACGTCACGTTGAAGCCGATGAACAGCAGCCAGAACTGCACCTTGCCCAGGCGCTCGTCCATCATCCGCCCCGTCATCTTCGGGAACCAGAACACGATCGCGCCGAGCAGCGGGAACACGGCGCCGCCGATCAGCACGTAATGCAGGTGCGCGACGACGAAGAACGTGTCGTGCAGCTGCAGGTCGAGCGGGACGGACGCCACCATGACGCCGGTGAGGCCGCCCAGGACGAACAGCGCGAAGAAGCCCATGACGTACAGCATCGGCACTTTGAGGACCGGCCGGCCGGTGGCGATGGTGACGATCCACGCGAAGATCTGGATGCCGCTGGGCACCGCAATGAGCATGCTGGCCGCGGTGTAGAAGCTGTTGCCCATCGCGGGCAGGCCCGCGGCGAACATGTGGTGCACCCACAGGCCGAAGGCGAGGAAGCCCGTCGCCACGAGCGAAAGCACCATCGCGGGGTACGCGAACACCGGCCGGCGGCAGAACGGCTCGACGATCGCCGAGATCATCCCGAGCGCCGGCATGAAGATGATGTAGACCTCGGGATGCCCGAAGAACCAGAACAGGTGCTGCCAGAGCAGCGGGTCGCCACCCTCGGCGGGGTTGTAGAACTGCGTGCCGATGAGGCGGTCGGTGATGAGGAACGTGCTGCCGAGCATCACCGAGGGCATCGCGAAGATCACCATCAGGCTGGTGATGAACATCGCCCAGACGAACAACGGCATGCGTGCGAGCGTCATGCCCGGGGCGCGCATGGTCATCACCGTGGCGACGATCTCGACGGCGATGGACAGCGCCGCGACTTCGGTGAACGTCACCATCTGTGCCCAGAAATCCGTGCGCTTGCCGGGCGAGAACTGCGAATCCGACAGCGGCGTGTAGGCCGTCCAGCCGGCGTCCGGCCCGATGTCGAGCAGGAAGCAGGCGAAGATCATGATCCCGCCGAACAGGTACATCCAGTAGCTGAAGGCATTGAGCCGGGGGAACGAGATCGTGCGCGTGCCGACCATCAACGGGATGATGTAGACGGCGACCGCTTCCATCACCGGCACCGCGAACAGGAACATCATCGCGGTGCCGTGCAGCGAGAACACCTGGTTGTAGCGGTCGGGGCCGAGCACGCCGTTCTCGGGGAACATCAGCTGCGTGCGGATCATCAGCGCCAGCACGCCGGCCATCGCGAAGAACACGAAGGCCGTGACGATGTAGCGGCGCGCGACGCGCTTGGGGTCGACCGTGGTCAGCCAGCCGACCAGCCCGGGCCGGTCGTTCCAGGTGCGCTCGAGCTCGGCGATGGTTCCCGCGTCGACCGCCATCACTTCAGCTCCATGAGGTAGTCCACCAGGTCGCTCACGTCCTGCGGGGTCAGCGGCACCGCCGGCATGTTGTTGCCGGGCTTGGCGTGCTGCGGGTCGGTGATCCACGCGGCCATGTTTCCGCGGTTGGTCGCGAGCGTGCCTGCGGCGATGCTGCGACGGCTGGCGACGTGCGTCAGGTCCGGACCGACGCGACTGCCCGTCGGGGTGCCGGTGATGCGGTGGCAGACGCCGCAGGCGGCGCGGGTGTAGATCGCCTGGCCGCGCAGCGCGGATGGCGTGGTCGGCTGCACGGCGGGTTGGGTCTGGTGCGCGCGCCACGCATCGAACGCCGCGGGCTCGTCGACCTGCACGTCCATCGCCATGTGCGCGTGCTGGAGGCCGCAGAACTCGGCGCACTGGCCACGGAAATACCCCGTCGCCCGCGGGGTCAGGAAGATCGCGTTGGTGCGCCCCGGCACGAGGTCGTGCTTGCCGCTCAGCGCCGGCACCCAGAAGCTGTGGATCACGTCCGCCGACTGCAGCTCGACATGCACCGTCTTGCCGCGCGGCAGGTGCAGCTCGTTCGCGGTGGTGAAGACCCGCGTGCCGTCGGGGTCGAGGTATTCGACGTCCCACCACCACTGCTTGCCGGTGACGCGCACGGCCACGTCTGCGCGACCGTCGCGGATGCGGCGGTCGGCGAGGTAACTCGCGCCGACGAGCCACGACAGCAGTCCGACCACGAGCACCGTCCACGCCATCAACGCGATGGACAGCGACCGGTCGGCGCGCGTGCCTTCCCGTGCGAGCTGGCGCCGACGGCGCAGGATCGAGTAACCGAGCGCGACGAGCACCAGCACGTACATCGCGCCGCAGATGCCGATCATCAGGTTCCAGACGCCCGCGATCGTCGCGGACTGGTCGCCGGCCGCCGCGAGCGGCGCCTGCACGCCGCTGCATCCGGCGAGCGCGAGCGGCACCGCGACGGATGCGACCCAGCCTGCGACGCGACGCCGACGCCTCATTGGCCCAGAACCCCCATCGCAGGTTCGTTGCCGCCCTTCGGCGGCTGCTTCGACATCTGCGTGGGCGGCGGCGGGCCGAGCATGGAGTCCGTGCGGCTCGGCGCGACGTCCTTGCGGACGTTGCCCGACATCGACAGCACGTAGGCGGCGAGCTGCCAGGCCTGCTGGTCGGTCATCTTCCCGCGCCAGCTCGGCATCCCGTTCGGCCGGCCCTGCAGGATCGTGTCGTGGATCTGGTCGATGCGGCCGCCGTAGCGCCACTCGTCGTCCATCAGCGCCGGGCCCATGCCGCCACCGCCGTTCGCGTGGCAGCCGTTGCAGTTGAACCACTTGTAGAGGCGCCCGCCCTGCGAGACGTGGAAGGC